>JAGHBX010000665.1 GCA_021160785.1 Planctomycetota bacterium
CGCTGCATCCGATTTGTGCGGGCATTGCGATATTGCTGACCTTTGATCATTCTGCCCTGATATACACGGACATAACTCAACTGACCGAAAGATTCATCCGTGATTTTGAACGCCATTGCGACGAGTTTTGCATCCGGATCGCTTGAAAGCGGAACTTCGGCCCCTTCGTTATTGTGATCGCGTGCAAAACCGGGACGGTCAAGAGGGCTTGGAAGGTAATCGCATACCGCATCCATCAGCGGCTGAACGCCTTTGTTCTTAAAGGCCGAGCCCATCATCATCGGGACTATGTCGCGGTTAATTGTAGCCTCGCGAATTGTCTGCCGGATCATATCCCGGGCGATCTCTTTTTCGTCCAGCAGCATCTCCATCATTTCGTCATCGAACATACTGATGGCTTCGAGCATTTCCTGTCGCGCTTTTGCGGTGTCATCGGCATAGGCGGCAGGTATCGGCTTGCGAACGACTCTTTCGCCGCCGTTACCTTCGAAAGTGATCGCTTCCATCGTGACCAGGTCGATAACGCCCTCGAATGTATTGCCTTCGCCCATATTGATCTGGATGGGCACCACATTAAGGCCAAGTTTTTCAGACATCTCTTTACGAACGCGCCGCAGGTCGGCACCGATGCGATCCATCTTATTTACAAAAGCAATACGCGGCACACGGTATCGTTTCATCTGCTGGTCAACGGTAACCGACTGACTCTGAACACCCCCTACCGCACAAAGCACCATAATAGCCCCGTCGAGCACCCTCAGCGACCTCTCAACTTCGACGGTAAAGTCGATATGGCCCGGAGTATCGATAAGGTTGACGCTTTTGCCATTCCACGTCACCTGAGTCGCCGCCGAAGTAATGGTGATGCCCCGCTCACGTTCGAGTTCCATGTAGTCCATTGTCGCGCCGCCATCGCGGCTGTGTACTTCCTGGACTCGATGTATACGGCCTGAATAATATAATATTCGCTCGCTCAGCGTTGTTTTGCCGGAGTCGATATGCGCCGATATGCCAATATTTCTGATCTTAACAATATTTTCCATTTTCCCGTACTACTCTTTCCGCCGTTAAAACAATATCTATACAGACTTCCCACTCTCTAAAAAGTAATCTCAAGCAATCCTTCGACATACGATAGATGATTACAAGATGTGTTATATCTTTCTTGAATTACAAGAATCTATAAATATAGCATGGCTGACAACTAAAAAACAAGCAAAAAACCGCTAATTGTCAAAAAATAATGAAAAAAGCAATCAAATCCGACGCAGAAGCCCGAATGCTCAATCTTCGGTGAACTAAAAAATCTCAGCTTTTTCTCCCCTTGCCGCCCAAATGAGTTTTTCCACCCTACGAGGTCTTGCTCTCTAACTGTTACTTACAGGATCTATCCTGAGTTGATATTTTGCCATTAACTTTTTCAGTTCTTGTTTCATATCGCTTATTATTTTCTCGTACCTGGGATTATTGTAGTCGCTGTTCATTTCCAGCGGATCCTTCCTTAGATCATAAAATTCCCATTCACCTTTGGTGTGGAACTCTATCAGCTTATAACGCTCGTTTCGGACGCCGCGGTGGCTGGTTACTGCGTGTGCTCCTCTACCGTAATAGGTATACAGAATGCTCTTTCGCCAGTTTTTTGGCCGCTTGCCTTTTAGCAGAGGCAGCAGCGATTTCCCCTGAACTTCCCGGGGGACTTTGATTCCCGCCGCTTCAAGAATGGTAGGCGCGTAGTCGATATTCTGCACCATTTCCTTACAGCGGGCGCCGGGCCTTGTAACTTTTGGCCATTTAACGATCAATGGATTTCGCAGCGACTCCTCATACATCCAGCGCTTGTCATACCAGCCGTGCTCGCCGTTATAAAAACCCTGGTCCGAGCTATAGATGACGATCGTGTCATTTTCAAGACCGTTCTTTTTCAGGTAATCCATAACTCTACCGACATTTTCATCCATTGCTTTGACACACTTTATATAGTCTTTAAGATAGGCCTGGTACTTCCAGCGGACAAGGTCTTTGCCTTTTAAGTTTTGGGCTCGAAACTTCTCGTTACGGGGCACGTAATACTCGTCCCAGGCTTTTCTTTGGTCCGGGGTCATTCGTTTGAATTCTTCAAATGTCGTTCCATCCTGGGACTTTGTTTTCGGCGCCGCATGGCGGATCTCCTCTGGAGATGATGTTGCAACCGGCGGCGTAACTTTCACATCGGTTGCTATGTTTATATTGTCGCGGATCGTCATTTCCTGCCGGCGTGCGGATGATGTTCGTCCCTTGTAATCGTCAAAGAGGTTTTCGGGTTCCGGTACATCGATTCCATCGAGTAAATTGAAATGCCTTGGGTGCGGCAGCCACGTCCGGTGAGGGGCCTTGTGCCAACTGCAAAGGAAAAACGGTTTGGAGTTGTCTCTCTTCTTGTCCAGCCACTCGATTGTCATGTCGCCAATAATATCCGAACAATACCCCTGCTTTTGGACTAATTTTGAGGACCCCCTGGAAATGAAATCGGGATTGTAATACAATCCCTGGCCGGGTAAAATCTCATAGTCGTCAAAGCCGGTCGGAAGAGAGGCTAAATGCCATTTACCAATTACCGCTGTTTGATAATTCGCTTTTTGAAGTTCCTTCGCAACCGTCCATTGATCGGGGTTGAACCGATCCCCGTTCGCCCTGAAACCGTTAATGTGGCTGTGCTTTCCTGTTAGAATGGAAGCCCGGCTGGGACCGCAAATCGAATTTCCTACGAAACTGTTCTCGAAAAGGACTCCCTGGGCGGCGATCTTGTCGATATTTGGCGTGATTTTATGTTTTTGTATGAATTTCTGCATCCTTGACCTGTAAGCGCCCAAAGTCTGCAATGAATGGTCATCGGAAAGAATTAACAGAATATTCGGCTGTTTGGGCCTGCTCCCGGCCAAAAGTTGACTGCTTATGCCTATCGATAAGATGCCGATACTTTTCAAAAAATCACGTCTGTTCATATTTCTCCTTTGCGTTACAAAAAGTTGCCGGAAGTTTAGACCAGTTTTCTTTTCCTGACTCCTTCATAGTGATTCGAACCGTTCTTTTTTAACCACTCCAAAAGGCATGACCGAAGTTCTTCTGTTTTTTCAGCATAGCGATGCCTATTCGGATTCTTGCCGATAAGGTTGTTCATTTCGTAAGGATCGCTATTGAGATCATATAAAGCGTTGATGACTTTTGAAGTCGTTGAATAAGGAATTATCATTTTCCACCCATCTTTGAGAATCATATAGTTGGGTGCGACATCGCCGCGATAGTCCCACTCGGTGACCACATATTCGCCATGCCCTGAGTCTGTCCCCTCAATCAAACCCCGAAGACTTTGTCCGTCCGACTTGTGTTTTTTAATTTTCAGGTAATCCATAATTGTCGCAAATAAATCGACCAATGAAACATACCCGTCTACCGTGGTGTTTCTTTTGATCCGGCGAGGAAGACGAATCATTAATGGGATATGAGCGGACTCTTCATAAAATACATTCTTTTCGCGCATGCCGTGAGAGCCTAACATTTCACCATGATCGCTCATAAAGATGACCAGCGTGTTGCCGGTTAGCCCATGTTTGTCCAATGTCTTTAATATCTTACCGACCCAGTCATCAATTTCCTTGATAAGGCCGTAATAATTCGAGATCATATACTTGATCTTGTCTTTGTCCCGGTATTCCGGCAGACCTTTTCTGCCATTGGCTCCTGCATAAGGGCTGTTTGACATATCATCAAAAATACTGACCGGAGGGACCATATCTTTTGCCGGATACATACTGTAATAGGGCTCGGTTGGCACCATTGGAGAGTGCGGAAAATGGAACGAACAGGTAATGCTAAATGGTTTATCTTTCAGCCGCTCGATGGCTTCGATGGTTTGCCTTGCCTGAAACGCAGTTAAGCTGTGTTCTTTGTCCATCAGTAATTCGCCGTGCTGATCGGGTTGAACTGGTTTTTTATTTGCTGCTTTCAGCTCGGCAAGAGTCTTGCCGTAGTATTTATCCATAGGGTCCGTCTTGTACGGCCTTTCCGACATGTTATCGTAGAACTCTCCGGCCCTAAGTGCTCTTATCGGTTCTTTGTCTTTGATATAATCGAGCCATACAAACTTTTGACCGCCATGTCCAAAAATTGAGTTTCCGTTTTTTGCTGCTTTTACAGGATTTTTATAAATGTCTGTATGAGAAGACAGACTATGCCACTTGCCGTAATATTCACAATGATAACCTTCACCGGTTAATATCTCATCAAATGTCGGCATGGTCATCAATCCTTTTTCTTTTGGATAGTACGCCAGGCCATTCGTTCTCATACGGGTGTTTTCTACGGTATGACCTGTAAGGACAGATGATCGTGCAGGACAGCAGACAGCACAGGGGCTGTAAGCATTCTTAAAGTAAGCGCCTTGTTTCGCTAACCGGTCAAGGTTGGGGGTTTCAAGAACGGTATTGCCGGCGATACTTAACGCATCCGATCTCTGCTGATCGGTCATGATAAACAGCAGGTTAGTCTTTCCTGATATTCTCTTGGGGCCGGGGTAACCGCAAGATGTGCCGATTATGCCGCCAACACCGAGACCGATCATCTGTAAAAACTTTCGCCTTGTTTGTCTCATGTCCATTCCTTCTTCGTAATCAAAAATAAAATTTCGGTCATTATCTGGTTAAAAAGCATGTTTTTCTCCGTACGATACCGATAATTTTACAAAAATCCGCCTGATCAGTCAAGAGTTCCCTGCCGGTCCAGTCGGACCCTTACACATGCATGCGCCTTGTCCCAGGCGATGTCGGCATTGGCGCCGTTGATTGTCAGGATTCGAGGTCTGTCTTTTGCCCGCAATGCGGCGTTGATTACGGGCTGGCCGTCCAGGACTATTTCCATTTTCCCCTTGCCTGCGGTGAACGCCGTGTAGAGCTTGGACAGGCTGTCGAGGACGACCTTGCCGTCGGTTCTCAGGTAACTTCCGCAGGCGACGAAGTATCGCGTCGCCGCGTCGGGGTCATCGGCGGCGCTTCCTTTCGGATGAGTGACGGCAAAGAGATATGCATCGGTCTCCCATCCGGCGATTGTATTGCAACTGTTTCGGTGCATCTTGCGCCCGTCAGCGCGAAGGTTCAGCCAGACATCGGTTATCGCACCATCGGCGATAATGCGGACGCCGATCGCTTCGTCCTGCTGCAGCAGCTCGAGCGCGGGCGGTTTTCGATTCCTGTAGACGGGAAGGATTGCGGTGATGAATTTTTGCTGCCTCGTCTCTTCGGCGGGAGAAAGCCCAAGGTATGTAACCTCGGTATCCGGGTCGTGGTCCTTGAGACCTTTCTTTTCAACGATAGCCATCTTCTCGGGGTACATCGGCCTGACAATAACTTTCGCATCGCCGCTGGATATGCAAATATCTCCATCTTGGATCCGGTGGCTGTCCTGATAATGCAGGAGCCATTCGAGTTTGCCCGGTTCGTGCGTGCGGACATCATCGAAAATGAGGATGACATCGCCGATCCATAGGAAGTGTCGGTAATTGCGTGAGAACTTCCACGCGGTCGGGCCGGTGGCGTCGGCGAAGACATATTTGATTCCGGCGCCGTCGATGAGACGGTGCACTCCGCCCTCGGTCGCCGTGCCGCGATCTCCGTCGCCGCAGGATTCGGGAATCTCCGCGGCGCCGTTGGTCAGGATGACATTGTGCGCCTTACTGGTGCGATAGTAGCTGCTGTATTCGTGGCGGCTGTACGAACAGTTGCCCGAATCGATGATCAAAGGCTTGCCGTCGTGAAAGAGGATAAACGAGCCCGCATCGGGGTGGGCGTGGTTCCATGCAAAGCTCGATTTGACCGCTAACATCGTCGCATTGTCAGCCCACGATGAACGCATCGTCGCCCAGCCGATATCCGAATACAGCACCGATTCAGCCCGCGGAAGCTTACCGACGGCGGTTTGTGCGTCATAATAGACTAATCCCACAGGGTCATCCAGGCCCGGGTCTGTTCGGTTGATATACCAGCGATACGCCGGCTTGTCGTATCCGTTGGCAAGCAGCAGCCGAAGGGTTCGCGCGCCGCCGGACTTGATGCTGCTGTCGCCGAAGTTGGCACAAAGCACCGACTCCGACGTCGGATAACACGTGTTAACAAAGAAGTCGCCGGCGTTCTCCAGCAGAGGTATCTTCGCCGGAGGCGTACCGGGGAACGTATTTAGCCAGGCTAACCTGAAGAGCAGGTACTCCGACAGCGCATAGTCGGCGTAGTTGACGCTTTCATAGAATGCGCCGTCGCGGTCGAAATTGGTGCTCTTGTTCTGCAGGATATTGCCGGAGTAAGAGAACCATTCGGCGAAGGCGTCGTTTACCGTCGACGCCCAGGCGTCGGCCTGCGGCACATCACCCATGACCGACATCGCAGCAAGGCCCGCCATCGACACGCACACGCTCCACCAGTTATGCCCCATCGAATCGAGCGCGTGGATGCGCTTTTCGCCCAACACCCAGTCATCCAGGGTCGGCCCGATACCAAGCCTGACC
>JAGHBX010000371.1 GCA_021160785.1 Planctomycetota bacterium
GCCTGATGTTGGGCCTGGCGTTCGGTAGAATAGGCTGTTTCCTCAATGGCTGCTGTTTCGGTCAACCGACGCATTTATTCTGCGCCGTGACATTTCCATACGGCAGTCCTGCGTACCTGACACAGGTCAAGCCGGACCCCGGGCGCGGTCGTATGGAGCCGCGTCTTGACCTGCCCGCCGAGTATTTTGGCTACTACGGCGGCACCGATGGCGGCACGTGGCACAGCGTCTCCGAGGCCGACAAATACAGGGCATATCTCAAACCAAAGGAACTCCTCACCGACGCCCAGAAGCTTGCCGTAAAGACCAAATACCGCGCCGTCCCAATCCACCCCACGCAACTGTATTCTTCCGCTGACGCGCTTGTCCTGTGTCTGATCCTTTACACGTTCTGGCGTAAATTCGGGAACCGCCGGCCCGGCTGCACACTCGGACTGATGTTCATGCTATACGGACCCATGCGTTTCCTGCTCGAATCGATTCGTGAGGACAACCCCTTCAGGAACGACTGGTGGTCGCTCAACCACGGCTGGACGGTATCGCAAAACCTCGGCGTCTATCTGGCCGCCATCGGTCTGATCATTTTCATCGCCTCCCTGAGAGCAAAACCCGCAAAACCAGTGATCGGCAACACCCAGTCCAGCAGGGTGGGCTCTTAGTCCACCAGCCCGGTAGTGGCGTTTCACCCCACCAGAATCGTTCAATGACCGATCACTTCTTTGATCGCATCGACCAATGCGTCCATCTGCTCTTGCGTATGCCGGCTTTGGACGGATATTCTCAGTCTTGCCGAACCCGCCGGCACGGTTGGCGGCCGGATCGCCACAAGGAGGAAGCCCTTTTCATACAGTGCTTCTGACGCCGCCAGGGCGTCCTTTGACGAACCGATGATCACCGGGATAATGTGCGAGCAACTGTTTGCGATATCCAGTCCGCTTTCTGCAAGCCGGTTTCGCAGGTATGTTGCATTGTCGGCAAGCATCCGTCTCCGCTGCGGCTCGGACCGGACAATGTCAAGAGCGGCCGTCACCGCGGCAGAGTTGACAGGCGTCGGCGCTGTCGTGTAGATGAAGGGCCTTGCCCTGTTGATCAGGTAGTCGATAACGGTCCGGCTTGCCGCCACCATCGCACCTGCTGCCCCGAAGGCCTTGCCTAAGGGGGCAATCATGATGTCGACCTGCGACAGCAGGCCCCGCTCCTCGGCAAGCCCCGCTCCCGTCGGACCCATGCAGCCTGCCGAGTGTGCCTCGTCGACGATCAAAATGGCATCGTGTTCGTTCTTCAACTCGACCAACAACTCAAGGTCGGCTGTGTCGCCGTCCATGGAAAAACGCTTTCGGTGACGATGAACCTGCGACGGTAATCGCCGCCCGCCAGCAATTTTCGGAGCCGGTCCGGGTTGTCTCTTCGCCACGTCCGAAACGTCGCCTCACCCGCCTTCGCCGCATCGATGATCGACGCATGATCGGCCTTGTCCATCAGCACAAGATCGCCTTTTTGAGGGATAGTGCGCAGCACGGCCTCATTGGCCATCCAGCCGGAAGGAAACATTATGCACGCTTCTTTGCCGACAAAGGCCGCGAATCGCTCCTCGACTTCGACGTGCGGACCCATCGTGCCGCAAATCAGGCGGGACGCCGACGCCCCGTACCCCCACTGGCGCACCGCCTGCGATACGGCCTGGGCTACATGCGGATCGGCGGCGATATTGAGATAATTGTTGCTGCAAAAGTTGACCTTGCCCCGACTGTCGCCGTCAACCATTGCCGTCGGGCCGGGCGCCGAGCGAATGCATCGCAGCGTCCGGAGCAGATCCTCCGCCTGCAGGGCGTCCAGTTGGTCCTGTAAAAACGCAAATTTTTCCATTTCTCGAATTTCCCATTGAACTGTAAGCGATTCTGCCGATATTATATAGATTGCAAGTGTTTCTGTTTAGCGAATAATGGGTTCATCTTATGGGAATATACGATAGGGATTATACGCATAGTGATTACCGGGGCCCCGGCGGACCACAAATGCGTCTCATGCTGCCCCGTGTAACGCCCGCCGTCAAATGGCTCCTGATCATCAACATCGGCGTATTCTTTATCGAGTCGCTTCTTTTCGGACTGTTTAACAAGGGAGCGGTCGACTATTTTTTGCAGTACGGTTCGGTTTTTCCGGAGACGCTCGGTAAGACCCTGCAGATATGGCGTTTGATCACATACCAGTTTCTTCATGCCAACACGGGACATCTGCTGATGAACATGCTCGTGTTGTACTTTTTCGGCTCTATGCTGGAAAGGAATTTCGGCAGTAAGAAATTTATCATATTCTATCTGGTTTGCGGAATGACCGGTGGCGTCGTGTACCCGATTCTTGTGGGCATCGGCCTGTTGCCTGCCGCCTATCTGGTCGGGGCATCGGGAGCTATCTTCGGCGTAATTGTAGCCGCTGCACTTTTATATCCGAAAACGCGCGTCCTGCTGTTCTTCGTGCTTCCGGTGTCGTTAGCGGTCATAGCCGGTCTTTTCATCGGGATCAGCATCCTCAACTTTCTCAGGGATGAAAACGCCGGAGGTGAATGCGCACACCTGGCAGGGGCTCTCTGCGGGTTCCTGTATATCAAGGGGCGACCCTGGCTCGAAGACAGGGCGATGCAGCAGAAACAAGGCGCCTGGCAGCGCCGCATACAGAATGAAAGACAATTCCAGGCCGAGGTTGACCGGATACTGGATAAGGTTCACACATCCGGCGTCAACAGCCTGACACGCAAGGAAAAGAGCATCCTCCGCGAGGCAACCCAGCGCGAACAGCAGGAGAGTCGCTGACCAAAAAAAGCCCCGTGGTTTCACGAGGCTTGTATTCTATCCGGTGGGCCTGTTCGGCCGTTCTTAGTTGGCTTTTTCCTTGGGCACCAAGTCATTGACCCGCTTGGTGATGGCCTGTTTCTTGCTGCCTGTGAGCTTATCGAGCTCCTGCTGCTTGCTTTCGAGTTGTTCCTGCAATCGTTTCAGCCTCCTGCGCAGCTCCATATATTGCAGCTTCTTCTTCTTCAGGATCAGGTCAAATCGCTTGCCAACGACCACCTCAAGCTCTTTGATCAGTTTCGGTCGGCGATTCTTGTCGGCACAATGAATCTCCCGCAACAATGCGTCGCGTTCCTCCACCAGGCCGATATCTTCGATGAGCAGGTCGGCGAGCTTTTTATCTCCTCTCTTCAAAGCCTCCAATACCGGTCCCCATATCTTGCGCAGGGCTGAAAACTCCTTGAAGTATTTATCACGGTCGCTTTCACGGCTGCTTTCGCGCAGAGCAGCCAGTTTCCTCGCCCGTTCAGGGCGGTGTTCCTTGACCAACGCTAACAGTTCATCGTGGTACTTCTGCATACGCTCGCGATATCCTCCGCCGCCGCGTGGACCCGGTCCAGGTCCTGGTCCAGGACCTCTACCTGACGGCCGGTTCTGGTGAAAAAATTCCCGCACTTCGCCCCAGAACTTCTGCTGGTCGTCGGCATAGAGCTTGCGCAGCCGTTTTTCCTCGTCCGCCTTGCCCTGCGAGGCATACTTGATGATCTGTTCGAGCCGCTCCTTGCTCAATTCCGCCCGCCCGGACTCTCGATCCAGGTCCTCTGTCCATATACCCTCAAACGCATTGGTCTTATCCGAACCCGCAACGGCCCATGTCGGCGTCGCAATCACGCCCAAAAGAGCCGCCAAAAGCCAAATGCGCGTTATCTTCAGAAGCATTGGATCATCCTTTCCAAAAGTCATCGTTTGTCGCCACCATTTCTAATTCTTCCAATTCCACCTCGGCAAAATCGCCTGCACCCTCGTCAAAACCGTATTCATCGGCTTCGAGAGAAATCATCGTATCCAGAACCGCATCCATCTCAGCACGCAGATTCGTAATCGCCGTATCATCCCACAAGCCTGCGGTACCTGGATAAACTGGCGTAGTGCCGCCTCCGTGCCACAACAGCATCACCGAAGCTATAATGATCACCGCAGCGGCAACTGCGACAACTCGTCGCACCCAGTACACACGCTTTCTGCCGGCGGCAAGGGAGCGGCTGACCTCCGCCTTGATCTCCTCAAGCAGGTGAGCATTGGGCAGGGGGGCAGGATATTCGCTCAAGAGTTCGTCGCCCCGATGAATGTCGGCAGCAGCCTCATGTGCCTCCACCTCGTTCATGAACCCGCCCAAGAGCTGTTCTATATTGTCGTTTTTATCAGGCATTTGTGCCTCCCATCAGTTCTCTGAGCTTCTTCAGCCCGCGGTGCACCTTCGAAAGAGTCGTCCCTATCGGTTCACCGCGCAGTTCGCTCAGTTCCTTGAAGCTGAGTTCGCCGTAAAACCGCAACATAATCAACCCAGCCGTGTCATCGTCCAGTTTCGACAGTTGCTGCTGCAACTTATCGCCCATCTCGCTGTCCGTCGGACGCGGCGGTGTTTCTTCCATGATCTGCTTGACACGCGCCTCGATGAGCCGTTTTTGGCGGTATTGATGCCTCAAATGGTCATAAAAGATGTTGGACGCAATTGTAAACAGCCATTTTTCGAAAGAACCGCCTTTGAAAGAACCGATCTTCTCGACAAGCCGCATAAACAGCTTGCTCAGCAGATCGTCGCTTGTCTCGGCATTGCCGCTCAAGCGATAAAAGTACCCATAACATCGCTTCGAATATGCGTTTACCAACCGCGAGAAAGCCGCATCGTCGCGCCTCTGACAGCCGGCAATTATCTCATTTAGCTCTTCCCTGTCATCCATTTTACCTGGATTCGTCATAGATTCAGACGCACCATTTCAACACAATATTGCAGAAATCGGCAAAATACTTATGTCAGGGGCGTGAAAAAACCGCGATTTCCATGTCAAAAGCATCTTTATCGGACCCCCTCGTGCATATTACAGTCTTGAATACCGCCACTATCCGGATTCTCACAGGTAAGGTTCGTCCTGATCTTCGTCATCGACTTTCCAATTCTCCGACTCATCCAGATCCTCAAGCTCCCTCTTGACATATTTCATAATCTTGTCCTGCATCGGGGCCATTTTCTCCTGAAACCCCGCCATACCCCGAAACGTCGAAACAAGCATGTCCAGACGCAATAACTGCCATTTCACAAGGCAGTCCGGCTCTTTAATGGTCCCGAAAGGGTCGCACGTAAACATTCGTCGCCCATCGGCGTCTTCGGAGTAGAACTCGCAGTCTTTACACTGTATCATTTTACCTGCCCCAAAAAAATCTGAAAAAAAATTAAGCAGTCCTTGATTTCTGTTATAATAACACATATCATACGGAATCGAAATCTATTTTGTGCCGGTATGGGAAATTGTTTTTTTGGAGTTATTGATGGGTAAGTCCAGACGCAGACGTAAAGTTGGAAGCAAAAAGCGACGCGCACGTTGGAAAGTGCGTCATAAAATAAGCTAAATTCTGTCCGCAGCAGCATTATGTATTAGTTCTTTTTCAGCCGATGAGGAGCCAGACAGGTTCTTATCGGCCGATTAGCGTTTTTTTTCGCCGATGCCGAAAAATGAAGCATTTTACCGTTACTTTCAGGCCCCAGGGCCGACGCATATCAATCCATGCCGGGGCGACTGTTCTCGATGCAGCCGGCCAGGCGGGCATCATCCTCAACACCGTATGCGGAGGAGTCGGCACGTGTGGAAAATGCCAGGTCAAACTCCAGCCCGGCGGCCGCAAGGTATTAGCCTGCCAACACCGCATCGAGGGAAATCTCACCATCGAGGTTCCTTCCGAGTCGCAATTTTTCGAGCAGCAGATACTCCATCACGGCATCGACCGGCAGATTGAAATCGCACCCAGCATACATGACCAGTACCCGGACCTGAAGGACGCCGAGCATCTGTTCGGCGTCGCCGTGGATATCGGCACGACTACGGTCGTCGCGATGCTTGTCGATCTCGCCGACGGGCGCTGCAGGGCGACGGCGGCAGTCGAGAATCCGCAAATCCGCTGCGGCGACGATGTGGTAAGCAGGATCGCCTATGCATCAGGCGACGGCGGCCTGGACGAACTGCACGACACCATAATATCCTGTGTCAACAATCTCATTGGGCAGCTATGCCGACAGACGGATGTCGACGCAGCGCACATCTATGAGCTAACGGTGGCGGGCAATACCACGATGAATCATATTTTTTTGAAGTTTCCCGTCGAGCAGTTGGGCCAGGCGCCCTACAAAGCTTATTCGACCAAGGCACAGGATCGCAATGCAGGCGTTATGCAAATCGCAATCAACCCGCGCGGCAATGTTCACGTTATCGAGAGTATCGCAGGCTTTGTCGGCTCGGACATCACCGCCGTCGCCGTCGCCGTCGGCATGGATGAGGCCGAGGGTATGACCCTCGTCGTGGACATCGGAACAAACGGCGAAATCATCCTCGGGACAAAGGATCGCATGTACGCCGCCAGTTGTGCGGCGGGTCCGGCACTGGAAGGGGCGAGAATCAACCATGGCTCCAGGGCGGTTAAAGGGGCGATAGAGGCGGTGTTTGTATCCGGCAATGACGGCGGTGATATTGACGTGGACGTGATCGGCGGTCCCCCGGCGAGGACGATTTGCGGCAGCGGCCTCATCGACGCCGTGGCGGTGCTTCTCGAACTGGGCCTGCTGGACGAGACCGGGCGATTCACCGAAAAGCAGTTTCTGGCGGGCAAACTCGCCGCACCGATCCTCGACAGGCTTATCGAACAGAACGGCCAGCCCGCATTTGTGCTGGCCCATAACGGCGACAACGGCAACCTGCGAGTCGTCCTGACCCAGAAGGATATCCGCCAGACACAGTTGGCAAAGGCAGCCATCCGCGCCGGCATTCAACTGCTCCAGAAAAAAGCCGGCATAGGCGACGAAGATATCGAGCAGGTGCTGCTGGCGGGCGCCTTCGGAAATTATATTCGGCGCCAAAGCGCCATTGCCATCGGGCTGCTGCCTAACGTGGGCGTAGAAAAAGTGCATTTCGTCGGCAACGCCGCCGGCAGCGGCGCCAGGATGATCCTGGTAAGCAGCCGGTGCAGAAACATCGCAAAAGCCATCGCCACAGAAATCGAATACGTCGAGATAGCCCACGAACCCCAATTCCAAACCGTCTTCACCGAAGCACTAATGTTCGCACAATCCGCCCGGCAGGCATGAATGCAGGCGATTTCGGCAGGGTAAAACCAACCCCGCAATCGGCGTTCTCAGACACTTGGCGTGAATACGAACAGGTATACCATGTAAGCGCCGTATGCAGTGAGCAGGAGTGCTCCGCTTATTCGTCCAATGCGTTTGCAAAAGATTGCAATGATCATAAAGGCCGCGCTTACCGCGATCATGATCCAGTAATCGGTACCGATAAGACGGGCGGTTATTCCAAACGGCCTGATCGCGCCCGCTGTTCCTATCACCAGCAGCGTATTAAAAACATTCGACCCGACAAGATTACCTATCGAAATATCGTCATGCCCCTTCAACGCCGCAACCATGCACGTCATAAGCTCCGGCAGCGAGGTTCCTATTGCAATTATCGTCAGGCCGATCACCGCTTCGCTGAGTCCGGCCCATTCGCCGATAAAGACCCCCGACTCGACTGTAAAATGCGCACCCAGTGCAAGTCCGCCAAGGCCCAACAGGATGTATACGATGCTCTTTCCAAGCGGCTTGTCCCCGTGGCAGGTAGTTTTGTGGATGTGCTCTCTCACCTGCCTGACCTCGTTGGGCTGCGCCTTTGACTCCGATGCCGCACTTACAACAGTGAAAACAATCAAGACGATGAAAATCGAAAGAAGGATGACGCTCTCGATCCTGCCAAGCGACAAGTCCGCCAAAACCGGAAACAGCAGCAGTGCAACGATGAGCATTACCGGCAGTTCACGCCGCAGAACGCTTGTCTTTACAGTCAGCGGGCGAATCAGCGCGCACATTCCGCCCACCAGTGCGAGATTGGCAATGTTGGAGCCGTACACATTTCCTATCGCGAGGTTGCCCTTGCCGCTAAGCGCCGCCGTAATACTTGCGGCAACCTCCGGCGCCGACGTCCCCATCGCGACAATCGTAAGCCCGATGATGAGCGGGCTTACCCCCAGCTTTTCTGCAAGGGCGACGGCGCCGTCAACCAGCAGGTTTGCGCCCTTGAGCAGCATAAGCAGCCCGACAGGCAGCCCGACAGCCGCCCAATACATATTCATCTCGAATCCCATAACAGTTCCCCGTGCCGGAGGCGACATCGGCAATGCGACGCCCCGACGGTGCGATAGTAGTGCACCGGACCCACCATTGCAAGCTAATTAGACGCTGGAATTGCAGAAATGTTGCAGTGAAAAGTCCAAATCCGATGAAACCCAGCCTGTCCGAGAGGCGTTAGACTTTTCCGATTACGAGGCAGCAGTTGTGCCCGCCGAAACCGAACGAATTGCTTATGGCGATATTAACCTTGGCCTGGCGCGCCGCACCGGACACGTAGTCAATCTTCGTATCGCACTTCTTGTCCACGTTTTCGAGGTTGGTGGTGGGCGGTATGACGGAATCGGCTACTGTCTTTGCCGCAATAACCAGTTCGACCGCGCCGCTTCCGCCGAGAAGATGACCAAGGGAGCTTTTCGTCGAACTGACCGCCAGCTTGTATACATGCTCACCGAAAACATTTTTGATCGCCATGCTTTCGGCTAAGTCGTTCAACTGCGTGCTCGTGCCGTGGGCATTGATGTAATCGACTTGATCTGCGTTAAGTTCCGCGTCGGCAAGTGCGATTCGGATCGCATCGGCCGCGCCGCGCCCGTCCGGCAGGGGGGCGGTAATGTGATAACCGTCGCCGGTGGCGCCATAACCTAACAACTCGGCGTAAATCGTGGCGTTTCTTCTTCTGGCGTGTTCGTATTCTTCCAGCACCAGGACGCCGGCGCCTTCTGCTAATATAAAACCGTTGCGGTCCTTGTCAAAGGGCCTTGACGCGGTCTGCGGTGAGTCGTTTCGGGTGCTCAGCGACTTGAGCGAGCAGAACGACGCTAATCCCACAGGCGTAAGCGCCGCCTCCGAACCACCCGTTATCATCACATCGCTTCTGTCTGTGATAATGTTGTAAAACGCCTCGCCTATAGCGTGGCTTGCCGAGGCGCAGGCCGTTACGATACAAATGTTCGGACCCTTCAGCCCGTAATGCATCGACACGATGCCGCTGGCGGCATTGCCCATCAGTTTCGGAACACAAAAAGCCGATACCCTCTTTGGCCCCTTCTTCAGCAGCCGCTTGTGCTGCTCTTCGATCTCGCTGATGCCGCCGATGCCCGTGCCCACAATGACACCCATGCGGCTTCGGTTCTCCAGACCGAAATCGAGCCCGCTGTCATCGACAGCCTGCATCGCAGAGGCCAGCGCAAACTGAGCAAAACGATCCAATCGTCTTCCTTCGCGCACACTGATGTAGTTCTTTATGTGGAAATCTTTGACCTCCCCGCCGAACTTGACAGGGTAATCGCTCACATCGAAAGATTCAATGGGCGAAACCCCGCTGTCGCCCCGACACACCGCCTCAAACATCTCTTTGGCGGATTGTCCCAGCGCGGTAACACACCCAAGCCCGGTAATAACTACGCGTCTTCTATGCTTCATATTCTTATTAACCGGATTCCTGGGACTTGACAACCTGGACGATGTAATCGATCGCGGCGCCGACAGTCTGAATCTTTTCGGCCTCCTCGTCCGGAATACTCATGTCGAACTCATCCTCAAACTCCATCACAAGTTCGACTGTGTCGAGAGAATCGGCATTGAGATCATTGATAAAAGAGGTATCTCTTGTAATTTCACCCTTGTCAACACCCATTTGCTCACTGACGATCTCAATGATCTTTGCTTCAACTTCTTCAAGATTGATATCAGAACTCACCTGGCGATCTCCTTCAAATACGTAAAAAACTAATCGCTAATCCATATCCTGTTATAATTGCTCGTCCTCGGCAACCCGCCGACCGAACAGTTCGCCGCACTATAGCCACTTGGCAGCAACGTTTCAAACATTTTTTTTTACATGGCCATACCGCCGTCAACACAGAGTACTTGACCGGTAATATAGCCTGTATCGTCGCCGGCGAGGAAACCAATGGCCCTGGCGACATCCTCCGGCGTCCCAAACTTCTTTACGGGAATGATTTTTTTGGCCGCTTCTTTGACCGCATCCGGCAGTTTCGCGGTCATATCGGTCATAATGAATCCCGGTGCGATACAATTGGCGGTGACGTTCTTCTTTCCCACTTCTCTGGCAATCGATTTTGTCATACCGATAAGACCGGCCTTGCTTGCCGCATAATTTGCCGAACCCGCCTGTCCCATTACCCCGGCGACGGAACTCAGGCTGACAATTCGCCCGAACTTGTTGCGAACCATCGACCGCACCGCGATACGCGTGGCGATAAACGCCGCACGCAGATTAACCGCCATGACCTTGTCGTAGTCGTCGTCGTCCATCTGCATCATCAAACGATCGCGCGTAATGCCGGCGTTATTTACTAATATCCCGATTCCGCCATGATCCTCAATCAGCGAGTTAAGCGTATCGGTCAATTGCTCGGTATTGGTAATGTCCACGCACCGCGTTATCACTTCGAACCCTTCGCCCTTGACGACTTCCGCCATCTGGGCCAACTGCTCGGCGTTGAGGTCCAGGCCTGCGACCTGGCGTCCCTGTCGCAGCAACTCCAACACTATAGCACGGCCGATACCGCGGGCGGCGCCCGTCACAACAGCCAATCGTTTCTCCGACATACCTGTATCCAATCCTTTCACTTCCACCCGGCGGCGTTTACTCCGTGCCCACCGGTTGCGTCTGCAACTGCTCTATCGCTGCGAGGCTGCTTACATTAACTATAGTTGTCTTTCTTCTGATTCGTTTCATCAGGCCGGTAAGCACCCGTCCGGGACCGATTTCATAAAACGTGTCCACGCCTTCGGCAAGCAGTTTAACCATGCAGTCCTGCCAGAATATCGGCTCGACCAACTGCCGCACAAGCCCGCTGCGAATCATCTCGGCGTCATCATAGTACAACGCATCGACATTGGCAATGACCTTGACGCCCCGCGGCGCAACAATATTACTCTGGCCCAACATCCTGGCGAGCGACTCGGCCGCGGGCGCCATCATTTCCGTATGGAAAGCGCCGGCGACTTTGAGTTTGATCGCCCTCATGGCGCCGTATTTCTCGGCAAGCGCCGCAGCGCGATCGCAGGCGTCGGATTCGCCGCTGATCACGATCTGACCGGGACAGTTGAAATTCGCCGGTTGCAGTATTTTGCCCTGCGACGCCTCATCGCACAGAGCCTGCACCTTATCCGGGTCAAGACCCATGATACTCACCATTGCCCCGTCGGCTGCATCGGCTGCCGCCTGCATTGCCCGGCCACGCTCCTGAACCAGACCTAGCGCCTCGTCAAACTCCAGTGCCCCGGCGGCATACAGCGCCGTATACTCTCCAAGACTCAGCCCCGCCGCGACATCCGCCTTTATCGGCGGCAGCACGGAACCCGATCTTATTACCGACAGTATCGCCGCAGACGTCACAAAAATCGCCGGCTGCGACACACTTGTCGAATTCAAGCGTTCCTCCGGGCCCTCAAAGCAAATGCTTTTCAAATCATACCCTAAAACATCGTTCGCCCGGTCGTATAATTCGTTGCACTCGGCAAAGGCGCCGGCGATATCGGCACCCATACCCACACTTTGTGCTCCCTGCCCCGGAAATAGAAAAGCTGTTTTCATCATAATCTTCCTATTATTCTGTCACCTTGCTTCGACCAGATCAAAACTGGACAAGATTCGCGCCCCACGTCAGCCCTGCGCCAAACGCCACCATCAGCACGATATCACCGCTCTTGACTCTGCCTTCTCTGCAACACTCATCCAATGCAATCGGTATGGATGCCGACGACGTATTGCCGTACCTGTCTATGTTAATAAAGACCCTCTCGGTGGGCAGCTTGAGCCGCTTTGCAACCGATTCGATGATACGGGCGTTCATCTGATGAGGGATAAACATGTCGATGTCGCCGATAGTCAGGTTGCATTGCTCCAGGCAGTCGCCGACTATCTCAACGATCCGCCGCACTGCGAGCTGGTAGACCTCTCGCCCGTTTATGGTCATAAAGATTTTCTTCGGATCATCGAGCGGTCGGTTCGCCGGATGCCTTGAGCCGTGGGCCTGACAGTTAAGACTGGTCCAGCCGCTTCCATCCGAAGAGGAACTGCTGTATACGATGCCCAACGGCCCGTCCTGCGATTGCTCGACGACGACGGCGCCTGCACCGTCGCCGAACAGCACGCAACTGGCGCGGTCCTCGTAATCGGTTATCTTGCTCAGTGTCTCGGCGCCGATTACAAGAGCGTTCTTGTACCTGCCCGACGTTATAAATTCCCGCGCCGTCGCCACCCCGTATACAAAACCGCTGCACGCCGCCAACAGATCGAACGCCCACGCATTGACGGCGCCTAACATGTCCTGAACGAAGCATGCCGTTGATGGGAACACCATTTCCGGTGTGATCGTCGCCACGATAATAAGCTCAATATCTCTCGCCTCCAACCCGGCGTCGGCAAGGGCTTTTACGGCGGCTTCCGTCGCCAACTGCGCGGTTGTCTCGTTATCCGCCGCGATATGACGAGTCTTGATGCCGGTCCGCGTGGTTATCCACTCGTCGGACGTATCAAGCATCTTCGCGAAATCTTCATTAGACAGCGTCCGGGGCGGCGCATAGGAACCCGTACCGCTGATAACGGCGTTGTACGAACCCGGATGCGGAACAGTTATCTCAGGCACCATTTGGCCTCAAGGTTGAATTCTTCAGAAACTCGGTAATCCGACTGTTAATTTTATTCATGTGGAACTTCCTGGACGCCAAAATCGCATTCTTGATCGTCCTGCTCTTGCTGCTGCCGTGGCAGATAAAAACCGTGCCGTTGACGCCCAGAAGGGGGGCGCCGCCGTACTCGTGATAATCGTATTTCTTGTATATCTCAGTCATCACCGGCTTGAATTGCATCGCCAGGTCGGTGCTCCTGGCTACCAGTTCTTGTTTAACCGCACTGAAAAGCATTCCCACCAGGCTTTCCGTGAGCTTCAGGACCACATTTCCCACGAATCCCTCACAGATCGCCACATCACAGGTCCCGTCAAAGATGCCTCGTCCTTCCAGGTTGCCTACGTAGTTGAGGTCCGGATCCGATTTGAGCAGGTCCCGCGTCTTCTTGACCAGATCGTTTCCCTTGACATCTTCCTCGCCGATGCTCATCAGTCCGACACGTGGACTGTCGATCCCTAACATTTGCCTGGAATAGACACTCGACATCACCGCATACTGGTAAAGGTTGATCGGCTTGCAGGAGATATTAGCCCCCACATCGCACATCGTTACAGGCCCCCCCACAGTGGGCAGAATCACCGCAATTCCCGGACGGATCACACCCTCGAGATTGCGCATGCGAAGCTGACATGCCGCCACACAAGCGCCGGTATTGCCCGCCGAAACGACCGCTTCGGTTTCTTGCCGGGTTGCCATCCGCGCCATTATCGCTATCGAACTCTTCCGCTTTTTGCGCAGCGACTCTACTGGCACCTCGTTCATACCTATTACTTCCGGCGCATGAACGATCCGGATGCGATCTGGGCTCGCATTCACTGAGGACAAGCAGTTCTCGATATCTTCCTGCATACCGATCAAAATCAACTCATCGTCCGTGTCGAGCAGATCACGGGCTTCCAGGGCGCCTTTGATGATTTCATCGGGCGCATGGTCGCCACCCATGGCGTCTATTGCTATACGCATAACTTAGCTTGATTCCTCCTTGCCAAGATCCAGCGTGATTTGCGGGTTCAGATAACCGCACTTGTCACAGGCTGCATGGGGCAGCTTGGCATTGCCGCATTTGCGGCACAGAGAATAATTAGTCGCAGACAACCGATGATGGCTGCGCCGCGTGCGAGTCCTCGATTTACTTGTTTTTTTTACCGGTAACATAATACAACAACTCCACTTCTTAAAAAAGACTCCCACCGCACATCGTCGCTTTTGGCGATGCCGGCGTCGGGCAAAAACCGTATTTCGGCCCGCGCCGCTCATTTTAGCAGTGCCTGCCTTGGCGACTTTCTATCAGGGTCGGCGTCCCGAGTAAAGAAAAATATGCTTAAAGTTCGTCTAAATAGTAAAACACAACACGTTTGTCAAGCTAATTGTTTTTTTCGCGTAGATTTCCCGGATTCTGCAAATTTGGGGTTGAAATCCGTCTCCATGTGGTGTATAAACTTGCTGTTAGTCTTCCGCTCCGGGTCCGCAGTGGGTGGATGTCGGTGTCGGAAACTGGATTTTCCGGCTGATTTCGGGGATTTGCTTGAGGGAGTATGGCTCGAGAGACCAGACGCATGGCTTTATATGAGGCGATCAGGAAAGGGCAGTCCAAAAGC
>JAGHBX010000307.1 GCA_021160785.1 Planctomycetota bacterium
GTTATGGTAGTTTTAGGCTGTTGGGTCGGCTGGAGTCAGCGGAAAACTTCTCAGGGCAGCGGTTATTTTCTGGCCAGTCGTTCGCTGCTCTGGCCGGTAATCGGCTTATCGCTCTTTTCGACCAACATATCGACAATAGAACTGGTCAGCCTGGCCGAGGAAGGTTACAAAAGTGGCCTGGTGTACGGTAACCTTGAATGGATGGCAGCGTTGAGTCTGGTGATTCTGGCGATATTTTTCGCGCCGTTTTACATCAGGAGCAAAGTTTCGACGCTGCCTGATTTCCTGCTCAAACGTTACAATAACCACTGTCGAGTATTCCAGGTAGTTATCGCCATATTTTCAGCCATTTTTATTCATACCGGTTTTGCCTTATTTGCCGGAGCCGCCGTGATGAAAGGCCTGTTTGGTATGGATATTATGATAAGTATTACGATTATCTTAATATTAACAGGCTTGTACACCATCGTTGGCGGTCTGAAAGCAGTGGTGTTGACCGATTCCGTAGCGACGGTGGTTCTGATAACCGGTAGCGTAATTATGACCGCGGTGGGTTTCCATCACATCGGTGGCTGGGAAGGCCTCAAGGAAGCGGTTGATCCGGTCAAGCTTACCTTGCTGCGTTCGGCGGCGGTGGCCAAAGAAAGCGGTGCCGAGGGTATGTCCTGGTATGGAGTCTTGCTGGGCTATCCCATCATCGGGATATGGTATTTCTGTACGGATCAGACCATCGTGCAGCGAGTGTTAGGCGCCAAGAACGTAAAGCACGCCCAGATGGGCCCTATCTTTGCCGGTTTCATTAAGATACTGCCGATTTTCATTTTTGTCCTGCCTGGTTTAATTTGTTTCGCCCTGGTCCGTCAGGGAGCCCTCGATGCTCTGCCACTTGCTGCCGATGGTACCGAGGACACCTCTCAGGTTTATGCTCATTTGGTTGCTAAAGTTCTGCCCGTTGGAGTAAAGGGTATTGTGGCAGCAGCCATGCTGGCCGCCTTGATGAGTACTTTATCCAGCGCCTTGAACTCTATCGCTACGGTCTTCTGTTATGACATTTACAAACCATTGAAGCCCCAGGTAACGGATCGTCAATTAGTCACGGTTGGCCGAGTCGTTACTCTGGTTGCTATGTTCGTGGCCATTTTGTGGGCTCCGCAGATAAGCAAATTCGGCAGTATCCTGGAGGGAAATACAACGATGATCTGTTATATCGCCCCCAGCATAACGGCGGTTTTCCTGGGCGGGGTGCTCTGGCGAGGCGCATCGGCCTGGGGGGCCTTTATCACCCTTTGTGCGGGAACGGCCCTGGGAGCGGTGATCTTCACACTGGATTTTTTCCTGGGTAAGTGGACCTATTCCTTCATGATGACCAGCTTTGTTATGTTTATCATTTGCGTAGGGGTCCTGGTTATCGCATCCAAAGTATTCCCCCACCGACACACGCCGGAGAGTGAAAAACTAGTATGGGGTAACCCCCTGGATGCCCTGCGTAGTCCGGGGTGGAAGGGGATCGGTAATTACAAGTTCTGGGCCGCGGCCCTGCTGGTCATTATGGCTGTGCTGTATATGGTTTTCGATCTGCACTGGATATAAGAAAAGAATGAATTCTATGAAGCGAACTGCGAATTGTTTGGCAAAACTGGAGAGAATGACAAAGGCCTTGCGTCATGAGGAGCCGGATCGGGTTCCCATTCGTGATGATTTTTGGGCCAAATTCATTGACAATTGGCGGGAGGTTTTTGGTCTGCCCGCCGATGCCGATATCTGCAAGTATTATGACTTCGACTATATGGTGACCCTGCCTAACAGTGATCCTAAGATCAGAAAATTTGAAATTATCAAGACCAATGATGAGGAAACTATTTTAAAGACCGGTTTCGGCGCCACCATTCACAAAAAAGTCGCTTACCAGATGCCCGCCTGGCTGGAGTTTGAGACCAATACTATTGACAAAATGAATGCCTTTGAGTTTGACGATCCCTGGGACGAGCGGCGCTATTTCAGCGGCGGTGACCATCAGATCGCGGGGATCGAAGAGGATTTCACCCATGATATCCCCGCCTGGATCGATACGGTCAAAGAACTTTATCCCGATTTTCCTTTATATGGTAGTGTTTGTGAAGCCTACGAGATGCTCTGGCGGATCATCGGTTCGGATAACGCCCTCTTGTGGATCGGCCTGTATCCTGATGAGGTAGGCCGCTTCGCAGAGCGCCTCAACGAATTTTCCCTGGAATTACTCAAGGCCCAAATCAAAGCTGCTGACGGAATGCTGGATGGTGCCATTATCTGGGGTGATGTTGCCTATACTCGCGGGATGCTCTTTTCACCCGCCTACTGGCGTAAATACTTCAAACCCGGCGTTAAAGCCATGATCGATGTTTGTCACGAGAACAATATACCCTGCATCTATCACGGCTGCGGCGATGCCCGCGCCATCTTCCAAGATATTATCGAAATGGGCGCCGACGCCTACAACCCTCTGGAGGCCAAGACCGGTCTGGATGTGGTAGAACTGCGCCGCCAATACGGACACCAGATCGCCTTCAGCGGCAACATGGACGTCATCGCATGGGCCGACGCCGACATGGACGAACTGGAAAAAGTCGTTTTGACCAAACTCAATGCCGCCAAAGGCGGGGGCTGGATATTCCAATCCGACAACGCCGTACCCGATACCATCACGCCCGAACGTTACGACTATGTTATCAAGCTGGTGCGCCAACATGGACGGTATCCGTTGAATCTGGGGGAGTATGACATTCCGGATTTGTGCTGAAAAAGCTACATTCGTATCACTTAATACTGAAAAGGGTATAAATATGATAACATTTGGAATCTTAATCTTACTGGCCGCGGGCATATCGGACGGTTCTTTTTATCTCCCGACGAAGTACACAAAGAAATGGCAATGGGAACACACCTGGTTAATATTTTCTTTTTCCAGCATGATAGTAATCAACTGGCTTTATACATTCATTTTCATCCCTGATGTATTCGAGATTTTTGCTGCCATCAGCACAACGCAACTGGTTATTTTGATAATCCTGGGTGCATTATGGGGAGTAGGTGCAATCCTGTTTGGCACTGCCAATCATCTTTTGGGTATGGCACTGGCATATCCGCTGGGCCTGGGAATGGTAGCCTGCTGCGGTACACTGGTGCCATTACTGATCTTCTATCCAGAAAAAATACTGACCATGACTGGTCTGATAGTATTTGCGGGAATTGCCATTCTTGTTTTTGGCGTTATCGTCTCTTCCAGAGCGTTCAAGTGCAAGGAAGATGCAGCGGCAGAAACTGAAACCGGCAAACGATCCGTTCCTTTAGTGGTAGGACTGCTGGTTGCCATATTTGCCGGTGTCTTTTCCGCTTTTATCAACATCGGTTTCTCCTATGGCGAAGTAGTAAAAGTACAGGCAATGGAATTGGGCGTTAAAGAAATTTTCGCTGGTAATGCACTCTGGTCACTTTTCTTCACGGTAGCATTTGTGATCAACGCCATCTACTGCCTGATCTTAATGGTCAAAAATAACACTTTGAAAGATTTTTGGAACCCTCATATCGTACGTAACTTAGGCATGGGCTCGGCAATGGGCGCATTATTTATGACCGCCATCTATATCTACGGCATCGGGGCAACTTGTCTAGGCGAAGGCGGATCGGTACCTGGATGGATTATTTTCATGTCCGTGGACATAACAACCGGCAATATCTGGGGATTGGTGACCGGCGAATGGCAAGCGGCTCCGAAACGCGCTCGCAGATTATTGACCGTCGGCACAATCATCATCTTAATTGCAGTCGCCATCGTTTCTGTAAGTGAAATGGTAAAGACCGAAACGGCAAGTGAAACACCACCGGCCGAAACATTGCGTCAAAGTGAAAGCGTCTCCAAATCGCTTAATCCTCAGGCGGCACCAAACAAATGGTATAATTCTCTCAAGCCAAAGGGCATAGATACTTCAGTTTTGGCTATCGCAGAAGGTGGCAAGAGTAATTACAGCATCGTTTTAAGCGGGCAAGCGACCACTCAGGATAAAAAAGCTGCCCAGGAACTGCAATATTGGCTCGAGAAGATGACCACTGTCAAACTGCCTATAGTAACCGAAGGTTCCGCTCTGAAAGACAAATCCCAAATTATCAGCTTGGGATATACTCGCCAGTTACAAGATGCTAATTTATCTGCGGTGAAAGAAGATTTGGAAGATGAAGGTTACGGCATCGCAGTACAGGATAAGAAGCTGTTTCTTTGGGGTGGTAGAACGCGCGGGGTAATCAACGCGGTGTTTGCTCTGCTGGAAGAAGATCTCGGTTGTCGCTGGTACACCGACGAAGCCATAATGATTCCGAAGAATCCAACGCTTAAATTTACACCTGTCAGCAGAACATATATACCGGTTCTTAAGCTTAGGGATCCCTATTATTTTGTAGCTTTTAACGGAACGTGGTCTCTGCGCAACCGCACAAACGCTCCCGGGGCGAAGGTGCCCGAAGAATGGGGCGGCTATATGGAATATTGCAACGGCGATTCCACCGATCACTCCAGTATGTTCGTTCATACATTTCACGATTTGTTATCGCCGGATGAGTACTATGAAAAACACCCGGAGTATTTTATGCTCGACGAAGATGGCAATCGCGATACCCATCAACTTTGCACGACACATCCGGAGGTTGTCAGAATCGTTATCGATTCGGTAAAACGCTATCTGAGAGCCAACCCTAACGCTCGTATCATCAGCGTATCGAAAATGGACGGCGGCGGGACTTGTTTGTGTTCCAAATGCCGGGCACTTGATGAAGCCGAGGGGACGCATATGGCATCGCTGCTGTACCTGGTTAACGGTGTCGCTGAGGCGATTGAGGAAGAATTTCCCCATGTAACGGTATCTACCCTGGCGTACCTGGAGACCGTCAAACCACCCAGGACCATTCGTCCTCGCAAAAATGTGGCGATCCGGTTGTGCAGTGACGATGTGGGCGCTTGGCTAAGGCCCTTTGAACCTTCTAGAGTCTGCCAGTTCGGTCAACTTGTAAAGGCCTGGTCGGCAGTTCATGATAGAATACACATATGGCACTATACGGTTAACTTCAGCCATTACCTTGCCCCCATGCCCAACATGGAAAATATCGCCGAAGACATTGGTTTTCTCGTAGACAATCACGCCGAAGGCATAATGACTCAGGGTGCTTTTCAAAGTGTGGGTGAACGGGACTGGCTCCGTTCCTGGGTGTTCGCCAAACTCATGTGGGATCCTTACCTTGATCTTGATGAGCTTATGCATGACTTCATTTACGGCTATTTCGGGAAATCTGCTCCGGCCATTGCCGAATATAATGCCCTGCTCCGCAATCAGCTTGTCGTCAACAGGGACATTATGACAGTTCCTCATCTTGCCGGCCCTGATGAAAGCATCCGCTACCCCATGGACCACCCGTTTTTATCGAAAGAGTTTTTGGCGAAGGCAACGGAGCTTTACGACCGGGCCGAAAAACTCGCCGAAAACGAGAGAGTACTTAGGCGTGTCCAGCGGGACAGGCTACCAATTATGTATGTTAAGCTAGCCCGCGGGCCCGAATTCGTTGGTAATGAATATGGCAAGATACTGGAGCGTTTTGAGAAGATTGCGCGCCGAGAAGGTGTAACACGTTTAAGAGAAGGCAGCCCCGACCTCGATGAAAAACTAGAGGGCTGGAGAAATCAGTGGGTAAGTTATCAAAAATAAAATGTTAATATAGTTAGAATGCGAATCATTGTTTTACAGAAGGCTTAATGAGGCTGTTGTAAGGAGAAATTGTCATGTCAGAAAAAGCTATGAACAGGCGAAATTTTCTGAAAAGAACCGGACAGGCAGTAATGACATTGCCGGTTTTTTTCGGGACTGGCGGCTGTCAGGATTCACCGGGTAAAAGCGACAAGCAAACGGTCCGGTTTGGCTTGTGTGCCGATGTTCACAAAGGTGTTATTCATGATGCCGAACTTCGGATGCAGACTTTTGTAGATCGAATGAATGCCGAGCAGGTTGATTTTGTTATGCAGTTGGGCGATTTTTGCAGTCCCTATTTTGATAACAAGCCCGAAACAGCTTCCGAAACTGCAAAATTCCTTGCAATATGGAACAGTTTTTCGGGGCCGAAGTATCATGTCTGCGGTAACCATGACATAGACGATGAATTTACATGGGAGCAGACAATGGCCTTTTGGGGACAGGAAAAACAATACTACAGTTTTGACCGGGGCGGATATCATTTTATAGTGCTTGATGGTAATGAAAAAAGCGAAAATCCCGCACCCGGTTATCCCAGATACATTGGTAGCGCCCAAGCTAAATGGCTTCAAGATGATCTTGCAGCCACGAGGTTGCATACATTTGTATCCTCGCATCAAAGTCTGGAAAATGCTGAAGGTGTGGAAAACCGGGAGCAAATACGTGCTATCCTGGAGCGGTCAAATCAGCGATCGGACTCGGCGAAGGTAGTGGCATGTTTCAGCGGCCACCATCACATAGATTATCACATCGTTATCAACGGGATCAATTATATACAGATCAATAGTATGAGTTATCAATGGCTTGGCGGAGATTACATCCACGCCCGGTTCAGCCCCGAAGTAGAAGCAAAGAATCCGTGGGTTCGCTATACCGCTCCCTATAAGGATCCTCTTTATGCGATAGTTACGCTTGAACGGCAGGGCGTGATGAAGATCGAAGGTGTTAAAAGCGAGTATATCCCACCAACACCGCGCGAGCTTGGAAAGCCGGAAGAACCGGAAGGAAACAAAGGCTCGGCGGTTATTTCTGATCGTCTGCTGAAATTCAAAGTTTGACGAGCGTAGTTTAAAGTATGATAAAATGACAATAAGAATTTTAGTTTAAGGAGAACGAAATGACTGAGCAAAGAAAACAGATCTTCATGTATGTGTTGGCATTAATGGTTGTGTTAAGCGCAGTCGCTTCTGCCAGGGATGCTGACAAGGAAATACTGACGGCTAATCAGATGGCCAGATCAATCGAAAGAGCAACTCTGCAATTTACGCAGATACCCGGCCCTAATCCGATACTGACTCCGAGCGAAAGCGGCTGGGATTCGGGAGTAATAGAAGCTGCTGATATTATCAAGGACCATGACAAATACTATTTTTACTATCACGGCACCGGCGGAGGCGGCAACTACCAATTAGGTGTTGCTGTTGCTGACCATCCGTTAGGCCCGTGGTGAAAATATGAAAAGAATCCTATTCTTAAAATAGGGGCAAAAGATAGCTGGGAACCGCTTCATGTGGCTTGTGCATTTGTCTTAAAGGAAGGGCCTGACAAATATTATATATGGTATTCGGGTATGAAAAAAGGCGGAGAGAACGATGAAGGGATTTGGGGTATCGGTCTTGCCACTGCTTCCAGCCCCCTGGGGCCTTGGAAAAAATATGAAAATAATCCGATTATGGAACATTTCGGCTATGTTGGCGGTGTGGTTAAACACAAGGGACAGTATTACCTATACACCGCTCATCCGATCGGTTCGACCGGTGTAGATTATTCGCCCATGTCGTTGGCAATTGCCGATAAACCCGAAGGCCCTTATGTCGAGTATGAAAACAATCCCATCTTGAAACCCGATGCATGGGGTAGCTGGGATGACGGCGGTTTCTCCGAAGCCGAAGTTTACTACCACGACGGTATCTTTCACATGTTCTATGGAGGTACAAAGCTCCACCCCACAAGAATTTTATCCCGGGAGAGCATTGGCTATGCCTACAGCTTTGACGGGATCAATTTCACTAAATATGCCAACAATCCCGTAGCTATTTGTGAAATGCAGCCGACAGGGGCGGCATTTTCCGAAGTGCACGCTTACCAGGAAGGCCCGCTTATCTACCTGTTCCACACGCTCCGGTACAATAAAAGACAAGGCCACGAGGACCTCGGCGTTCAGGTCTTAGCTACCCAAAGGCCCTTTAAGGTAAGAATGCCAATACTGATCACAGATTCGATCAAAGCAAACCAGACAACTTCGCTTGATGACTGCAAACCCCTGTGCCTTGACAATATCACCAACATGACTTTAACCGTTGAATGTAAATACGGCAAAAAATCCCGTCCCGTGCAGGTTCATGTCAAAAGCAGTTATGACGGCATCAAATATGACACTATCGACAAGGATACTTTGGTGATACCAAGTATGCCTGACCAGAAGGTGCAGCAGACGTTTGAAGTAAAACCCAATGTAAAATATATCAAGGTTCAGGTAGAAAACACCGGCAAAACTGACGCGCTCAAAGATGTCAGCGTCTATGCTACTCTGGGGGGATGAATGGAGAAGATTCCGAGAAAGCAAATGAAAGGATGATTAATGGATACTCAAAGAACCCGTCGGGAATTTATGAAACTCATGGGCATGGGAGTCGCTTCCTCTGTTCTGGGAGGATGCAGTCATTTATCGATGGTTGATCCGCAAACCAAAGGCCGACCCAACATTATTTTTATATTCTCGGATGATCATGCGACACAGGCAGTCAGTGCCTACGGGTCAAAGATCAATACGACTCCTAATATCGACCGTATTGCAGAGAGTGGTGCTTTGTTCGAGAATACTTTTTGCGGAAATTCGATATGTGCACCGAGCAGGGCAACGGTTTTGACTGGTAAGCACAGTCATATGCATGGAATGATGACCAATTATACAACTTTCGATCTGACTCAGCAGATGTTCCCGAAACTCATGCAGCAGGGTGGCTATCAGACCGCTCTGATCGGTAAGTGGCATCTGGAAGGTGAGCCTATGGGTTTTGACTATTGGGATGTTGTTGCCGGACAAGGCACTTACTACAATCCCGAATTTCGCAACGCCAAGGGCAAAAGAAAGATCGACGGCTATGCAACCGATATTATCGGTGATCTTACCATTGACTGGTTGAAAAAGGGGATCGATAAAAACAAGCCGTTTATGTTGATGTGTCACCATAAAGCTTCGCACCGCATCTGGGCACCGGGACCTGAGCATCTAACGATGTATGACGATGTCGATCTTCCGGAACCGGATACGCTGTTCGACGATTATGCAAACCGCAGCAACGTGCTTAAGGAAAATGAGATGATGATCAGTAAACACATGATGTACGATTACGATCTGAAGGTGCCGGGCATGGGTCAGCCGGATGCATTGGGCAGGGATTTTAAGAATTTTGAATATGATCTGATGACGCCGGAGCAAAAACAAAAGTGGGATGCCGCTTACAAACCTAAAAACGACAAATTCAAAAAGAGCAATCTAAAGGGAAAAGATCTTGTCCGATGGAAATACCAACGGTATGTCAAGTATTACCTCCGTTGTATAGCTTCCATGGATGATAACATCGGCCGACTTCTTGATTATCTTGACGAATCGGGTCTAACAGAAAATACTATTGTTATTTACAGTTCCGATCAGGGATTCTTCCTTGGTGAGCACGGCTGGTACGACAAGCGGTGGATGTACGAAGAATCGCTGCGGGTGCCGTTTATTATCAAGTGGTCCGGCAGGATAAAACCCGGCACTAAGGTCAAGGCCCTGACGCAGAATATCGATTTTGCACCGACCTTTCTCGATGCGGGCGGCATGAAAATACCCGACGACATGCAGGGTGTAAGTTTATTGCCATTACTCAACGGCGAAAAACCGTCAAACTGGCGGGATGCAATTTACTATCACTACTATGAAGTGGGCGAGCACAATGTTGCCCGCCATGAAGGGACGCGGTCCGACCGTTATAAACTTATACATTACTACGATGTAGATGAGTGGGAACTATTCGATCTTCAAGAAGATCCAAAGGAAATGGTTAGTGTGTATGACAAACCAGAATATTCCGAAGTTGTCAAGAAAATGAAGATAAAATTAAAGGCGCTAAAATCACAGTACAAAGTGGAATAAAGAAGTTAGATTGAAAGGAAAAACATGTTTTTTAATAGTTTAAATGTGTAAACGCCGGAGTAAAAGTGCAGCGCCTGCTGGGGCGGAATAAAACTGTAGCGCCGTATTTGGATTGCCGAGTTTAAGTATTTATCGGGCATAGAGTTACGATTTACTACTTAAGCTGGAGGCATCAGAGAGGTGTATACAGATATGGATCAATGGGCAAAGATTCGGCGTAGAGTACTGGTTGATGGCGTCAGTAAGCGTCAGATCATCCGCGAGACGGGGATGCACTGGCAGACGCTGGAGAAGATATTAACTCATAGTGAGCCTCCGGGGTACCGTCGCAAGCAACCTTACAGCAGTAAATTGGATGCTCATATTGACTGGGTCAAAAGCATCCTGGAGTCCGATAAGAGCCAACCTCGCAAACAGCGTCATACTGCCAAGCGGATTTTTGATCGGCTTAAATCCGAGCGTCGTTTCGATGGCGGCTATTCCATCGTCAAGGAACTGGTGTTGAATCTCAAACGCACCAACCAAGAAGTGTTTATGCCGTTGGATCATCCGCCGGGCGAGGCACAGGTGGATTACTTCCAGGCACTTGCCAACATTAACGGTGTTTTGCAAAAGGTTCATTGTTTTGCGATGAGTCTGCCGCACTCAGATATGTTCTTTGTAAAGGCGTATCCGCGTGAGTGCACGGAGTCATTCTGGGACGGCCATGTTCAGGCATTTAATTTTTTTGGCGGCGTGCCGAACCGTATCAGCTATGATAACTCCCGGATCGCCATCCGTAAGATAACCGGCTGCCATCAGCGGGTTTTAACGGAAGGGTTTCTGCAGTTACAAAGCCACTACCTTTTTGTCCCTCACTTTTGTACTGTCCGTCGTCCCAATGAAAAAGGTGTGGTCGAGAATATTGTCCGCTATGCTCGCAGCAATTTTATGGTACCTGTTCCA
>JAGHBX010000348.1 GCA_021160785.1 Planctomycetota bacterium
GAATCGCGTTAAACCTGCTAAAACAGGAAGAAACAGCCAAGTGCAGCATCAAAGCAAAGCGAAACAAAGCGGGCTGGGACGAAAAATACATACAAAAACTGTTGGGGATTTAGATGCGGTTGCCCTGAGGGATATGGCGTTTGATTTGACAATTCCGGTAATCTGAGCTATTGTGTGTGAGGGCCCGTGGTCAGGACATGGGTCTTTTTTTTGTGAGGTTTTGCGAACCGGCAGGGCGATGAGCATGTATATGGACTGGGCATTGGCATCTCTAATACGAATATAATATGGCTGCTATGGGGAATATCAAATACAATCTTAAGCTGATGGAGCCAAGTTTTGAGGCGTGGTCGCCGACGAAAGGGGTCGATCGGCAGGTGGTGGTGCTGATGAGCGGGGGTGTCGACAGCAGTGTTACGGCTCATCTGCTCGGCGAGGCCGGGTGGGATGTGGTTGGTGTTACGATGAAGATTCCGATTTCGTGCGATGCGTTCAGTCGGGGCTGCTGCGGGGTGGATGCGGCGCTTGTGTGTCATGAGATGGGCATCGCGCATTATTTTGTGGATGTGACAGAGGCGTTTGAAGAGCTGATCATCGAGCGGTTTCGCGAATCTTACGCGGCAGGTCTTACGCCGAACCCGTGTGTGGACTGCAATACGCTTTTGAAGTTTTCCTTAGTGTGGGATCTGATTGCCGAGGCGTTCGGGATAAGATATATGGCAACCGGACACTACGCGCGTGTCGTGGAAACCGAAGGGGGCGCACGGCTCGGGCGGGGCAAAGACAAGTCGAAGGATCAGAGTTATTTTGTTTATGGCATAGCCGCCGAAAGGCTGGGTCGGTTTGTTTTGCCGTTGGGCGAGTATACGAAGACACAAGTGAGGGCAATTGCAGAGAAGTTGGGACTGAGTGTGGCGCAAAAGCCTGAGAGTATGGAGTTGTGTTTTGCAGGCGAGGCGGATTATCGAAATGCGCTGGGTGATGCGCAGTCCAATCGCCCCGGCGAGTTGACGGATATGGCGGGCGAGAGAATCGGTGAGCACAAGGGGATCTCGAATTATACCCTGGGTCAGAGGCGGGGATTGGGCTTTGCCGGGGGCAAGCCGCTGTATGTGGGGCGTATTGACGCCGGGGCGAATACGGTGGCGCTGGGGACGAGGGACCAGGTAAGCCGGCGCGTGATCAGGGCGGGCGAGATTAATGTGCTGATCGCCGGGGAGTTGTGCGAGGGTGCTTTGCTGAGCGGCAAGATTCGGTCATACGGCGATCCGAGGCCGTGCAGGGTGGCTGCCGTATCCGAAAGCGGGATTATCGTCGAGTTCGACGAGCCGCAATTTGCCCCGAGTGCGGGACAAAAGCTTGTGCTTTATGACGATAGCGATTATGTTGTGGCAGGTGGAACTATTACAGACGATCAGCGAGATGAGGTGCAATGAGAATACCGATAACGAAATATGGTTTGCCGCAGGTCGTCGTGTACCCGGTGATTGTATTAGCGGTGATGGTCGGTGTGCTGTTGGTGCTTAAGGGAAGAATGCCTGCCTGGGGAGTTGTTGTTATTGAACTGCTGCTGTTGGCGGTGCTGTTGTGGATATTATCGTTTTTTCGTGATCCGCAGCGGCAGGCGCCTGACGGTACAAATATTCTGCTGTCGCCGGCCGACGGAGTGGTCAGCGATATCGCCACTGTCGACGATCAGGCGTTTGTCGGCGGCAAGGCGCTTCGGATCGGGATTTTTTTGAACATTTTCAACGTGCACATCAACCGGATGCCGTGTGCAGTGCGGGTTGAGAGTGTAACGTACAAGAAGGGACGCTTCATAAACGCCATGAATGCCGACAGCGGACGGGTCAATGAGTCCAACGATATTTACCTGACGCGGCTGGCCGAGCCGTTTGACAGGCTGTTGGTGAGACAGATATCGGGGGCGATTGCACGGCGGATTGTGTGCCAGGCGCAGGTTGGGGAGGAATTTACAGCCGGTGAGAAGTTCGGAATGATAAAATTTGGCTCAAGAACCGAGTTATATTTGCCGATTCGAGACGAAGCGACATGTCTGGTCAAGGTGGGAGAGAAAGTCAAGGCGGGCCTGACGGTTCTGGTGAGGTACGAATGATGTCCGAGCGAACAGACGATGCAAAAAAAAGAAAGCTGTTGAGGCGGGTGCGCCGTCAGCGTCTGAAGTATATCACGATTCTGCCGTCACTGATTACGTTGATAAACGGTATATGCGGATTCGCGGCGATTGTATTCGCCAGCAAGGGCGTCGAGGAAATGACGGTGCGGCAAATCGAAATGCCTTATTTCGCATGGTCAGGGTATATGATCTTCTTTGCGATGATCGCCGATATGTTGGACGGGCGCGTGGCGCGGATGAGCAAGACAACTTCGAGCTTCGGGGGGCAGTTAGACAGCCTTTGCGATATGATCAGCTTCGGAGTGGCGCCGGCGTTTTTGATGTTCAAGGTTGTGGACCATAAGCTTGGCGAGATGTTGGGTGCGGAGTTTGTGCTGGAAGATTTTGTGTATCGTTTTGTGTGGCTGGCGGCGGCGTCATATATGGCGTGTGCGGCGATTCGCCTGGCGCGGTTCAACGTGGAAAACGAGGAGGATGAGACGGCGCACATGAGCTTTGTGGGGCTGCCGACCCCGGCGGCGGCGGGTGTGCCGGCGAGCCTGATTGTATTCTATGAATACATACTGCAGAATGCCCCGACAGATTCACTTCTGTTAAAGGTTGGGGAGGGGGTGATCATTTATTCTCTGCCGTTCGTGGCGATTGGCGTGGCGATTCTGATGATCGGGCGGATTCGCTATCCGCACCTGGTGAATCTGTATTTGCGCGGGAGGAAGCCGATCGCGCATCTTCTCTGGTCGGTTGTCATATTCGGAATGATCGTTCTTTTCCGTTTGCAGACGGCGCTGGTGATTTCGTTCTGCGGTTTTGCGCTGACAGGTTTCGGCAAGTGGTCGCTTTACAGGGTTCGCGCGATGCACAAGTCCGGCCGAAACGCCGAGCCACCGGTATTGACGGTGGCGACGTCAACGGACGCAGGCGATCAGACCCAATAAAGGCAAACTTCACATCCGGCCGCAGTTGACAAGGCTCAACACATACTAAGCC
>JAGHBX010000390.1 GCA_021160785.1 Planctomycetota bacterium
ATTTTATGCCGTAAGGGGGGTCGATATAGATCATCTGCACCTTTCCGGCCATGCCCTCCTTTTCCAAAAGCGAGTTCATCACCAGTAGGGAATCTCCGGCAATCATGCGGTTGCTCCAGCCTTCCTTGTGCTTGTAAAACTCAATCGCCTCCCGCAGCGGCTTTTTCTCTGATTCAAAAAGCGACATCTGTTTGTAGTCTGTCTCTTCTTTTTGTACCGTGTCGATAATCGTTTTCGGGTCGATCCGTTCATGCACATGAAGGCTGACGGTCGGGACTTCAAAAGAGGTATGCTCGGCCTTGCCGGCCCACACAAGTTGCGGATCAAGATGCGGATCATATTCATATGTCTTTTTTGAGGTTGAATAAGGCTCCGTGTTTTCAGACACCAACCCCACCGGTGGATTGTTTAGCCGTTTCTTGTTGGGGTGGTCATATTGTTCGATATCTTTGTTCACCTTCTTTTTTCTCGCCATATTTTACCTCTGATTTTGTGCCGCCATCCATAACCGGCAGCAAAAATTAAGCACAGTCTATCTTTTTGCTGTCCGAATTAATGGGTTTGTAGCTCTCCTTTGATTACTATTTAAGTGTCTGCATTCGACTCAAAGCGGTCATACGGTATCAGGACACGAAACTTAACGTGCATTCCATTTTCGTTTAAGTTCTAATAGTTTTTCGTCAGAATTTAAACTGCTATCGGCCTCGCTTATTCGCTGGAGAGTCTCTTCTATGTCATACGGCCAAGCGGCGACATTGTCCGGCAGGACCGCGTGCAAGAGCGCCAAGGTCTGCTTCGGATACAAATCAACGATATTGTCTTTAGGTTTGCGCAGATCGGGAAACATTAAATGATCGCTGTCGATGGGTGTCAGAAGTGGTAGAACAATTTCTGCTATCTCTGGAAACCGTTCGACGTTTGAGAATGCGAGGTCACACAAACGAGCTGATATTTTCGGTGTCTTTGCTGATTTCTGACGAGGCCAAACATCACGAAGCAATTCTGATAACATTACGGACCACTTTTCGCCCACGGCATTTTCTTTGGTCTCCGACCATCTTTTAACTTGCCAGAGGATGTGCGAGCGAAATTCGTCATCAGTATGCAATAGAACATCATGCATCTCGGCGTCAGAAATGCAGCGTTCTCCAGTTTCTTCATTAATGCTGCCCCAACCCGACAGAATTATCCCGGCAAGCACATTGCCATATTTGCGACGTGGCAAACTGCGTTTACTCGCAAATGCCAACAAATTTGGTTTCAGTCGCATATATAGCTTTTGGTTCGGAACCTTTGCGCTCCAGAAAAAGCCACTCCAAATAGCGAATCGATCCGACTCATCGCCTTTGTCCAAAACCGATAGCATGTTGGCTTCGGTCCAAATCGGATCTATGGCGTAAAACCAGTTCATCTTGTGCGCAAATATTACTAAGGCATGGCGGTGAAGATCGCCATTCAACGACAGCAAATTATCCACGGATAGAAGCCAATCGGTAGGGAATCCCCCACCAACTTTTAAGTCATTTTTTCTCGGATCATTAAACAGAGCCTGCGCAATTTCGCCGACAGGGGCGTTAATCGCTTCCATTGTCCAATTAGGCTCTTTGTTCCCCCGTATGATTGCGGAGTTGCTGCCAGGCGGTTGAGAACGAAGCACATTGATAAGTTTCGATATTATTCTGTCGAATGATTGAGGAAAAATAGATGATAGATGCTGGCTTATGTTCAATATCCAGTATGATGCGGGGCGAACAAATTCAGCCACGGCATTATCTGGGTATCTTGAAATACGTTCGGCAATAAGTGCTGAGAATTTGGGCTTGTCACTCTTTCGTGCTTCAGCGTTCAAGAAGGTGCGCCATGCCCATTCTGGATATTCATCGCGCTTCGCCGCGTCGGTAAGAGCTGAGAACGCTCGAACGGGGTGTTCGGCGGACAATCCGGCAAAGGGATCATTATTGACGAGAAAATCTTTTGCTCTTCCGCTCAACTCACGAGCTTTTGCGAGTATGCTATCAAGAGGCTCATATAGAAGTGCTGAATGCTCAGTTTCAGTTTTAACCGAACCGCCACGACCTTCCATAGACTCTGCGGCCTTCTCGGCATATTCCGGCTTCCATTCAGTGGCAACGCTCTGCAATTTCTTGGTTTCCGCGTCCAAATCAAAAGTGAATTTACACCCCTTGTTTGCCAACCAGCAAAGGCGATCTAAAATCGCCCATGCCTTGCGCTCTTCGAATTCGGCATCGTCTTCGCTGTTCCACTTAGTTCGACCTTGAATAAGACGATTTTCGATTTCTTTTCGTGTTTGCTCAGGCAAGTCGCGCCAACGCTTCGCCAAAACCAGTAGGAGATCTCTTTGGTGGTAGCCGCTCCAGAAAGCGTCATCGCTCAATTTCGCGATGACCGGTCCGAAAGCTTGCGCTGAAACCAACTTACTCTTTCCAGATGCCCATATCCTTAATCGGGAGAAAATTGTGTCATCATATACGGGCCAGGCTTTTATTTCTTGCTTTGCTGATGTAATGTCATATTTAACCAAGCGTTCGAAAAGCGAAGAAAACGATATAACGCTTCCCGACAAACCATACGTTCGCCCATAGTGATCAATACCTGGCGCATAATCCGGTACGATCGGGCTGATGTTATTCAGCCCATACCCGCCAAGTTCGGTTTCTAGATGCAGCGCGTGCTCAAGGTTTTTCCGAAGTTCTCGTACCGCAAATGCGAGCCATTCATCAGGAATATTCGCGTCATCTATAGATTCGGGATACTCCACGTTTAATATCAACATATCCTGAATTCTAATATTTTTCTCCCATTGGGGCGGTTTCGGTCCACCCCAATAATTCCGCTCAACCTTTAAATATGGACGATTGATGGCGGCGAATTTTCTGATTACCGCACTATTCCAGCCGTTTTTGTCAATCGCCGCCTTCAGCTCATACCAATCCCGGTGGAAGTCCTCTCCGTTCTTTTCCCAAGCCTCAAACAGATACCGCCACGCTTGACGTATTACCGACCCAACGTCCCTTTGCGAGAGTTCCAATTGCCACTGGATTCTCTCTTGTATGTCTGGATGGAGTCCGAATTGACTTGCTGCCCACCATACCGAAGCGGGCTGGTCTGCGACCTTCGCTATCCACGTGCCAATCTCGGATAGGCGCGATGGGAGTCTAGGAACCTTTGTTGCCCAAGGCCCTCGGATATCTGAGAAACTATCGTCTCTGAGATTTTGCCGATCCAGCCTATTCGCCGCGAAGCCATCCCATGCAGTTGAAGGAACTTCCCGTTTTTCAAAGTGATCGTCTGGATCGATTTGCTTGGGCACAATATCAGTATCCAGTCCGTAAAGATCGAACGGATCAAC
>JAGHBX010000065.1 GCA_021160785.1 Planctomycetota bacterium
GACTCGCTCTGGAGTCGAAACGGCACTACATACACCTGGATCTTCACCCCGCCTGTTTCCGCCTATTATGAATTGTCGATGTGGTGGACTGAATGGCCATCCAGAACGACTAATGCCCAAGTGTCAATTCCGAACGCCGACGGGACGGAAACCGCATTCATTAACCAGCAGCAAAACGGCGGCCAATGGAACAGAATCGGCGAATACAACTTCAATGCCCAGACAGGTTATGGCGTAACAATCACCAGCACATCGGGCAGTGCAAGTACGTGCGCCGATGCTGTAAAATTTGTGAAGGTCGAAGAACCCGGTCCGCTTGTGGTGGATTTTAACGCCGACAGAATTCGCGGCGGCGCTCCCTTCGGTATTCAATTCAATAATCAGAGCGCCGGCAACATCAATCAGTGGGCATGGAACTTTGGCGACGGCCAGACCAGCAGCCAGAGAAGTCCGTTTCATACATATACCACGCCGGGAGTGCACACTGTTTCATTGACCGCCACGGGACCGAGCGGCGCCGACACAAAGACAAGATACAGTTATGTCGACATAAAGTCGAAAACCACGGAAAATATCTATCTGATCGACGGATACGGCGGCAATAACTTTTTCGTGCCGGATGTCACAACGATGCTTCGAAATCTGGGCGCAACTGAAAGTGGCGGCGGATGGATATATCAACCCAATAACTCGAATATGACTTACTATATATCCGTCGTACATGACCCACAAGCCATGGAAGACGCCCTTAAAGAACTGGATTCGCATGTGATTGTTGTCGGCCACGCCAATTTCGGATTCGGTTCCACTTTTGCAAGTTCGTCAGAGATACTGAACCAGAGAATAGACAACGTCTACTATGTGGACGACGACCGCTTCACCAACTATTCTACCGATATGGTTTCCACGAAGGTTGATGGCATGAAATACGGCCAGGCTTATCCCAACTGGGAGCCGGTTTTCAAAGACGGCTCAAGTGCGCTGATGCCTTACGACTTCGGCGACCCCAGGGGAAATCCGCCGTATAACTATTACTTGACCTATCAGATTCCCGGCGATCCGACCGTTTACAAAATAGAGCTGGCGGACGGCAGTTACCTGGAGAGATTCCCTGACGCAAGCACACCGGTTTGGTTCTCCGAGGACGGCTCTGAGCCTGATCCTGCGGCGAACCCGGAGTATTTCATCAGGAATACCGATGCGGATTATAACCGGTGTAATTTTGTTGGCGACTGGCCGATCAAAAAGGAAACGGGCGGCGGCTACAGCGGAGCATTGGGGTATCTTGGTTACAACTATCAGGTTCGCTGGCCCGGGTCCGGCTCCAATAAAGCCATCTGGACCTTTGCAGTTAAATATCCTGGCCTTTATGCTGTTATGGGCTCGTGGTATCCCGATCCGTCCAACGCGTCAAATGCACGGTACACAATTGTCCATGAAGGCGGCACAAGCGTGGCCTACGCCGATCAGAGACAGACCCTGTTGATCAATCCCTTAGGGGTATACTTTTTCGGTGAGGGCAGCTACACCGTTACGCTGGACGATAACGCCAATGGCCAAGTTGTGGCGGATGCAATGGTGTTGAATCCTCTTGACAATCCTGAAGAGATCCTGCAGGCGGAGTTTGCGGCAAGCGAAACATCGGGGCCGATCGGGCTTTCCGTTCAGTTCGATAATTTGAGCGCCTATTTCAACATGGGCGACATCTTTGGCGGTATCGCTGAATATTACTGGGATTTTGGCGACGGCACGAACAGCAACTCTCTCGATCCTGTGCATATCTATTCGGCACCCGGCGTTTACACGGTCAGTCTTACCGTTACCGACAATTCGGGCGACACGGCCTCGGAAGTAAAAGACAGTTTCATTACTGTTGGCGCAGGCGCACCACTTGAAGCCGAATTCACATCACTGAGCCGATTGGGTTTCGACAGGACGGTTGTCAATTTTATCGATCAAAGTTCCGGCAATATCAACAATTGGTACTGGGATTTTGGCGACGGGCAAACAAGCACCGAGCAGAATCCTGTCCATGTGTACACCGAGCCGGACACTTATACCGTAACCCTGACGGTGTCCGGGCCAGATGGAGATAATACGGAAGTCGAAGAGGGTTATGTCAATAACATCATCGGGCTTATATATGCGGACAATTCCTCTCAAACCAAGCCGCATTTCTACTCGCGATCGACCGGAAGCCCCATAACCTTCGGCAAAGTCATCTGCTATACGGGAGAAGTAAAGGTGCTCGAAAAGGATTTGGGATACAACCGCATGTACCACAGCGCCTGCAATTCGTTTCAATACTTCACGGGGACATTCCATCGGGGAGTAATGCTTGCCAAAACGAAAGACGTGGTAATTGAGCACGACACAGCCGTCAATTATCTTGAGTATTATCTGCTGGGATATACCGATTACGATATACTCGATCACGTCAACAGTTTTGAAGACATACACGAGTTCTACAATTTCAACGAGAAGCCGCCTTCCATGAGATAGAAATATTTGCATAACTGTCTCCAACCTACTGAAAATACTACTCAGAAGCCTTGACTTCTCTTGAATTTGAGGGGGAAAACAATGATCATAGCAATACATCCGGACGACTATACCACGACAAAAAGCCTGGGACCTGACGCATCTTCACCTCGCTGGACTCAATTGCTCAAAGAGGCCGGACACCACGTGCGGACGGTTGAGGTTCACAGGGGCGATATTCTCGATCAGATCCGGGGTTGTGACGGTTTTATGTGGCGGCATGGACATTTGCCGCAGCATCGCCAGATTGCCCGGCGCCTTTTGCCGGTAATTGAAAAAGAGTTAGGTATCGAAGTCTATCCGGACCAGAAAACCTGCTGGTCCTACGATGACAAGATCAGTCAATACTACCTGTTGACGGCGCTGCAAGTCCCAATGCCTAAAACCTGGGTTTGGTTCGACTGCGAGCAGGCAATGAACTGGATCGAGACAGCCGCGTTTCCGTTGGTAATTAAACTGTGGGCCGGGACCGCTTCGGAGAATGTGAGGCTGATTAACAATTCCACCGAAGCCAAAAAATGGGTCAGGCGGCTTTTCACTCACGGCGTGGTCAATATGAAGGAATTCGCAGAGCCGCCTCTGAAAGCGCTATGCAAGCGATTGCGTTGCTCCGCCAAAACTCTTCTCAGGGGTTCTTCTCACAACCGGCCATGGGAACTTCACAAGAACTATATCCTGGCGCAGGAATTCATAGAAGATAACGCTTTCGATACACGTGTTGTCGTAATCGGCGATCGCGCGTTCGCCAAGAGAAGATTCAACCGTCCCGGGGATTTTCGGGCCAGCGGCAGTGCGAATGTCGACCGCGATCCCGCGAAAATCGATATCAATGCCATATACCTGGCGTTTTATACGGCACAGCGACTGCAAACACAATCGCTAGCGCTTGATATTCTCCGCCGCTGGGACGAAAACCTCGTTATCGAAATCAGTTACACATATCCTTCATGGGCGCAGCACGATTGTCCGGGGCACTGGAAAATGACCGAAGAGGGCGTAGTGTGGATAGAAGGACAGATGTGGCCTGAAGAAGCTCAGTTACAGGATTTTCTGAATCGCATCGAAGAGAGACGCTGTCGGGAAAACCAGCCGTGCGTATAGCATTTCTTACATCCGAGTATGTGACCGAAGCAAATTTCGCAGGCGGGCTGGCTCAGTATCTTGGCCGGGTCGCCGGTGGATTGGTTGGACGGGGACACGATGTGGAGGTGTTTGTTATCTCCAATACTTGTGAGAAAATAGAGCACAAAGGCGTAACCGTCCGGCGCGTGAAGCCGAAACCATGGCTGCCTTTGAGAAGTGCAAATCTTATGCTTAAAATGATTCGCAAGCGGCGACTGTCCAGGCTTCAGGCGGCCTATAGTACTGCTTTGGGCTTAAACGGTGCTCTCTGTAAACGTTCCGCGGAGGCAGGATTCGATATTGTCCAGGCCGCCAGTTGGATGGCGACAGGTTTCTTTGCCGCCGCCAATCCTGGCGAGCCGCTGATAGTGAGAGCCTCTTCGTTCGAACCTTTGTTGTTTCCTCACAGGGGCAAGAAGTTGTCACTGGACGAAAAGATGTACTGCCGCCTGGAGACAGCCGCAATGCATCGAGCAGCGGCGGTTTACGCCCCAAGCAGGTTCATGGCAAAGGAAATCCTGAGAATATCAGGCATCGAGACGCATGTTGTCAGCCCTCCATTCTGCAATTTCGATTATCCGCGGGAAAAAACGAAGAATAAGCAGCTTGGCGACTGGTCGGATTTCGTCATCTTTTTTGGCAAGGTGGCGAAATACAAAGGCGCAGGACTTTTGGCGGACGCAATTCGACCCCTATTGACCCGAAAACCTGACCTTCACCTTGCCGTTGCCGGCCCAGTCGAAGATGATCCCGAAGCCGCCAAACTGTTGTCTCTCTCAAAAACTCTTCCCTGTTCAGTAAGATACCTTGGATCCCTTCCCCACGACGAGTTGATGGCGGTCGTTAAGAAAGCAACTGTCGTCGTTTTGCCGTCCCTCATGGACAATCTGCCCAACACATGCATGGAAGCGATGGCCATGAGCAAAGTGGTCGTCGGACCAGACGGCGTAAGTTTCGATGAACTCATCACCGACGGTCGATCCGGTTTTCTTTTTCAAACAGGCGACACCCTCTCTTTGCAACAAGCCATCCTGAAAGCCTGCAATCTTACCAAAGACAAACGCATAGCGATAGGTCATTCGGCGAAAACAAGAATACAGCGGATGGCCCCGGAAATCACCCTGCCCGCTCTGGAAAGCTTCTATGAAAGTGTAATTGAAAACACAAGAACCTCAACCTGTCAAAGGATTGCCTGACCCTCGGACTCCGAATCCTATGTTCATTACAGTTACCATACAGACATATAATAACGCCGAAACGTTGAGCTTGACATTAA
>JAGHBX010000079.1 GCA_021160785.1 Planctomycetota bacterium
ATCCCTCAAAGGGGACGATCATCAAGAGGGACAGGTTGAAAGTTGCTGACGGTGAGAAGGTGTTCCAGTCTGGCGTCAGCGGCGATGTGGTGTTGCACCTTCGTGTTGGGAGGTAACGATACATTGAGGATGATGATGTAAGCACGATTGCGATTGCAAATTTCGAAAGCGGGGAGGCATTGCCGGCGGAGGCACATTTTTTTTTCATTTTCTGCGTTTGACCCGAAGATTTTTTTCACACAGACAGCCGGAGGGTCCATGCCGACACGTTATTGAAGAGTCATACCGACCCGTGAGACATGTCTAACCGCAAAACCGCCGTACTAATGCTGATACCAATGCTTCGGTGTCTCAGCGAGCGGCAACACGAAGCGGCATGGGGGATCGATGATCCCTCGAAGCCGCAGCCGACCTGGGGGCAAAGCGGCATGGGGGCGAAAAAAACAGGAAATTTCAAAAAAAATGAAAAAAAAGGTTTGACGAAAGCCATGATGTGTTTTACATTTTGTAAAACGTAAAATACGTTTGCCGCCCTGCTGCTGAGTTGACCGGGCAAAAAAATCGAAAGGCAAGGGCAGCCAAGTGGCAAACCAACTCGACGGTGGTTGGAATTTGATGTCGAGGTTGTTGCGACCGGGTAACTGTGGAACTTAAAAGCTCTTTGTCATTGATGTGTTGATATGGTTTTAAAACTTTCGACTAACTTTGTCATTAGCATGTTGGAATTGTTTTTTAATGTGAAACTAAACTCGATTGCGTTTGAACGCATTTATGTTTGAAGGTTACATGAGCAGAAAGAATCGCGACAAAACAGTTAAGTTTGAAGTCCCGGTTAAGATGTATCGCATCGGCGACGTCGTCCGGCATACACCTTTCACAAGACAGACCATTCACAATTATACGACGATGGGATTGATTCAGGAATCGGACTGGACCGAAGGTGGACACCGTCTTTACGATGAGAAGGTTTTCGAGAGACTGGCGAGAATCGCCGAGCTGCGAAAGACCACAACTCTGGCGGAGATCCGGAAGATACTGAGAAAGAGCGAGCGGCTCTCGAAGGAACGGGACTGAGAAACAGCAAAGTCTAAGAGACAGGAAGTCTAAGAGATGAACATTTCATTAACCGCTGCCGACAACATCACGGAGGTATTGTCGAAGATTCTTGAATTCACCGAGCGTCGGCGGGCCTTGATCACGCATAACATCACGAATGTGAACACGCCGGGTTACGAACCCAGGGACCTGGACGTAATGGAATTTGCAAACTTAATGACGCAGGCGATTTCAGAACATATTCACAGCCAAAGACTTCTTCTATGTGACGGCAGGCACATTCATTTCGGTCAAGAGGGAAGCTTCGATACGACTTCAATTGCCGATGAGCAGGCCGCCGAACTGCTTGCAATGGACAGCAAAGAGTACTTGTGTTACCAGACCGCGAAACTCTCGGAAAATCTTCTCAACAGTCATGTAGCGGGTGTCTTGCTGAATCGCCAGGAGATATTAGACGCAACGCCTCGGTATTTTTGAGGCATTCAGAGCCCGACAGCAGCCAGCCAGGCTCGCGGCGAAAGAAAGTAAGGTAGTTTTATTAAAGGACGTTATTTAATTGGCCGATAGGGATAAGCCGGCCAATCTGGGTGCAAAGAGGGCGGACAGCCGAACGGGGGTTCGATCTTCTTTGTTTATAGGACCTAAACAACAGATGAGTCAGGTTTTCGATGTTATAAGGAGGTACACGAAATGAAGACGGCCCAAATCGCTGATATCGCAGGGGTATGGAACGGGTTTTTTGAACTGCGGGACGAATTTCATCGTAACCTCCTGATGGAAAATTACCTTCCTCTTGTAAAGTACACTGCCGACCGCATTTACGCCAAGCTTCCCGACAAGGTCGAGCTGGATGACCTGATCAGCGCAGGGATCTTCGGATTGATGGATGCCCTCGACGCTTTCGATCCTGAGCGCGGCGTGAAGTTTGAGACTTACTGCACCCCGCGAATACGCGGTTCGATTCTCGACGAGCTTCGCAGTATGGACTGGGTGCCGCGATTAGTACGGGCCCGGGCTCACCAGCTCGAACGAGCGCTGCGAACGCTCGAAGCGCATCTCGGACGGATTCCGACGGACACGGAAATCGCCACGGAGATGAACCTCGAGATGAACGACTTTCACCGGCTGCAGAAGGATGCCGTGGCGACGGGTATTGTTTCACTGAGCAACAAGTTCAATGACTCCGACGGCGAAAAGGATATTCGCGAGATCGATATCATCGAGGACCAGAAGAGTCAAAACCCTCTGCTGGAAGTTCAAAAGCGAGACCTCAAAGGCCTGCTCACCAAAGGCCTCACGCGGGCCGAGCGGTTGATCATCATACTGTACTACTATGAAGAGATGACGATGAAGGAGATCGGGGCAACGCTCGATCTGTCGGAATCTCGCGTCTCGCAGATGCACTCGTCGATTATCGCACGACTCAAGGCCCAGATGAACAGTCGGCGAAGGGAATTTGCGATCTCCTGACAACGGGGGGGGGCAGTCACCGGGGGAAGGTTCGGCATATCTGTTTTTTGTCTATGGCTTGACTTTTGCGCCGGCGGCAGTATAGTAGTCTGCGTGGGCGTCGGGTGGCAGCCTTTTGCGGAGCGCTGTGGAGCAAAGGGATGGTTTGCCGGTGAGTTAGCTCCACCCTACGAACTGCTGAAAGGTTTAACATGAATTTTGTCAAAATGCATGGGCTGGGCAACGACTACGTCTACGTCAACTGCTTCGAGCAGCAGGTCGACGAACCTGCGGAATTAGCCATTGCCGTCAGCGACCGGCATACGGGCATCGGCTCGGACGGACTCATCCTGATCGGTCCTTCCGATGTCGCTGATGTGCGCATGCGAATGTTCAACGCAGACGGGTCAGAGGCCCAGATGTGCGGCAACGGCATTCGCTGTGTGGCGAAGTTAACTTGCGACGACAGTATCGCCGAGCCGGGCGATGAGTTTTCCGTACCGGGACAGGGCACGTTCGCAGACTCCCTGCGAGTAGAGACCGGCAGAGGCGTACTCACCCTGGGCCTGGAGTTAGGCGACGACGGCAAGGTCTCTCGCGTATGCGTAAATATGGGCCAGCCGATACTGAAGGGCCGCGATATTCCCGTTGCAATCGACGGCGATATGATCGTCAACGAGCCAATAGAGATCGACGGCCAACAGCTTCTGATGACATGCGTTTCAATGGGCAATCCGCACGCCGTATTCTTTGTCGACGACATTGCCGCGGTACAGTTAGAGCAAATTGGCCCGGCAATCGAGAACCACACACTCTTTCCGGAACATGTCAACGCGCATTTCGTAAAGATCGACGCCCCCGCCGAGTTCACAATGCGAACCTGGGAGCGAGGCAGCGGAATAACAATGGCCTGCGGCACCGGCGCCTGCGCCTGCGCCGTAGCAGGCGTACTAACCGGCCAATGCGAACGCCTCACCCTGGCCCACCTCCCAGGCGGAGACCTCCAACTAAACTGGTCCGAAGAAGACAACTGCATATACATGACAGGCCCGGCCGTTGAGGTGTTCAGGGGGCAGTGGCCGGGGTAGACCGGGCAGGCAGGATGTTACTATTCGATCTGCGGAGAAGTCAATCCAAGAGCCAAAGCAACTTTAGTCAGTTCTGCGGAATTGCCGGCGTTTAATTTTTTCATAAGCCGATCTCTGTGTCTCTCGATGGTCCCGATCGATCTGTGAAGCATATAAGCCATCTCGGAATTGCTCTTACCTTCAGAAATCAATTGCAGAATCATGGTTTCCGAATTGGTCAAAAGTTTGCCTGTCAGTTCCTCGACTTTAGCACCTTGTTTTATGGCAGCTTCCACCGCGTTCACCAGAATGCTTTCATCCATGGGTTTTTCAATAAAACCAAAAGCACCTTCCTGAATGGTCTTTGCCGCCAGTGGCATGTTTTCCACTCCTCCGCACATAAGGTGCGGCATTTTTCGGACATATTGTCAGTGACAAATTAATTCCAAAGCAATATCGGGCAATTCGCCGCCTAAGGCCTCGCATATTTCAGCCGGACGGGGTTCACACACCAACCAGCCGTCATCGCTAAAGGTAGTAGAATAAACCTCTATCCCGGCCTTGCGTAACACTTCGGCTACTTGTTCCATGTTTTCAGGCTGGGATCCCAAGTCCGGCTTACGCCACCATTTACAGGCCTGCTTGTATGACAAAATAAAGTCATTTTCCATTTTCACATAACTCCTTCTCCCAACGTCTCCGGCAAACTGTCAGACAGCAGTCAAGATTTCCTTATAAATCCCTGCACACTTTGCAGCGGAATCTTCCCATCGAAGTTTTCGCACCTCAAGGCCGCCGTGATCCCGCAGGGTGCTCTTTAACGCTGCATATTTCAGTACGGCAACAATTTTGTTAGCCATCTCGTCAATATCCCAGAAATCGACTTTCAATGCATGCGACAGAACTTCGGCCACACCACTTTGCTTGCTTATTATAACAGGCACGTCATTATCCAACGCCTCTAACGGCACCAGCCCAAAAGGCTCGGATACCGAAGGCATTACGAAAAGATCCGCCATCCTGTACATTTCTCGAACATCGTCACCTCGCAAAAATCCCGTAAACACCACCTTGCTCCCGATGCCGAGTTCCGCCGCCATTTCAATTGTCCGATGCATCATATCCCCGGAACCGGCCATCACAAACTTGACATTATCCATTACTTCGAGAACTTTCTTTGCCGCCCGAAGAAAATATTCCGGGCCTTTCTGCATCGTGATCCGGCCTAAAAACAAAACCAGTTTTTCATCGTTGTCGACCGTACTCGTATTCCAGGCGCCGTTGCCGTTACATTCAACGCCGTTGTGCGCCACTTCGACTTTTTCGCCGCTTATCCCGTACCGGCTGTTTATGATATTGCGGGTAAAATGACTTACGGCGATTATTCGATCGGCTGCATGCATACCCTCTCGCTCGATATCGTAAATCATCTGATTCACATGCTCGCCGCTGCGGTCGAATTCCGTCGAGTGAACATGTATTATTAACGGTTTGCCGCTCAACGCGGCTACCCTGATTCCAGCGGGATAAGTCATCCAGTCATGAGCGTGAATAATGTCAAACGCTTCGTTCGCGGACAATTCAGCGGCAATTGCGGCATAACGGTAAACCTCCGTGTACATGTCGCCGGCGTAGTCTGCTTTGTTCATAAGCGGGACGGTATTATTGGCGGTGCTAATTCGTTGTTTTTGTTTCAACATCTCTTCAATACGCTGCCGGTAAACATCGGTACTTGAATATGGCTGCAACGATGAGTTGATTGTGCGAAATGTCACATTTGTCAGGTCATCGAATTTCACCGCCGGAGCGGATTTTATCGAGTTGGGACCGAGTAGATTCACATGGGAGGCATATTGATGATCGACCATTTTGGGTAAACAGAACGTTATTTCCAGGCCAAGCCGGCTCATTGCCTTGGTAAGACCGTAGCAGGCTGTCCCTAAACCGCCGCTGATAAGCGGGGGGAACTCCCAGCCTAACATAAAGACCCTCATGTTATCTCCGGTCACTTCTTGCCGGGAAACCATGAGTCAGCCTTCGACCTTCTCGAGCCACTGACCCGAACAATCCCGGCGGGAGCACTTGTACCACACATAAAGTACACCGTTTTCCCGACTGCTGTCGGCTTCTACCACTGTCGTACCGCAGTCAGGACACAGGGGGCGGGAACTCTCGAACTTGGTCTGAAACTGATCAATACAGGTTGTCTCTTCCATAATCTGGCCTCCTTAGAACACAGATCATCTCACAACAACAACGGCGGGTTGGCATTACAGTTTGTCAGAATGAAAAAGTGGAACTATCAATCATTCTGGCTCCACTTATCCTCGGCAGGATTAAGAAGCGACTTAACAGAAAATCCTGCACTTTTTACTCTGCGGACATTCCTCCATGCCCCCCCCCGTCTCATACAGCAACAGATTTGGATGCGTACTCAAC
>JAGHBX010000600.1 GCA_021160785.1 Planctomycetota bacterium
CATTTAATATCAGAAATTAAACAATCATTCAATGGTGAAATATTTAATTGCAGATTATTTCTTTTTTTAAAATTTTTTCCCAGTATCATTTATTATTAATAGGCCTAAAGCCAGTTATATAAATTTGTGTGGGAAAATCAGTGAGATCGTGATGAAATATAAAATTTTTATTGACAAATAATGTTTATTATGAAATGAATTGTTTCATAATAAATAGATGTCGATCACTATTTAATTGCGGCGTCGGAAATTTGAAAACGCTATTACCTAAAAATGATCTGGGAATTTAACATTGAAAGCGATCTGTGCCACAATAATACAACTTCGATGTCTGTTACGGTAACTGCTGTAAGAATAAAACCGCCAACAGCATCACAATCAGTTGCGGTTACAGCAAGAAATATCGCCATGCGTTTCAAACGATTGGTATGGTCGCTATGGGTAAGCTCAGACGGCGCGTTTCCTTTGTTCCAATAGGCTTCATCTGCGATAGGGGATGTTTAACATATGTCGACAATGGCAAAATTTATTGACCTGTTGGGCCACCAATATTTTTTTGTATGTTGCCGATTCACAATTCATTATTACTAAGGAGGCGTATTATGAAAAAATGTTTAATTGCTATCGTGTTTGTCTCTATCATAGGATTGTTTTTCATCAGCATTACATACGTGTCGGCCACTGAAACACTAGCCAAAAAGCAGGTTTTAACCATCGCCTTTGATGCCGGTGACAGTAAGAGTCTTGACCCTCATCGGTCCGCCACTACGGTCGACAGGAGTACCGTTGACACGATTTTCAATGGCCTGGTTCGATATCCTCCGGGCAATCAGGTAAAACCCGAACCGGATCTGGCAGAGTCCTGGACAATCTCTCCGGATAAGAAGGTATGGACCTTCAAGCTGAGAAAGGGAATTTTTTTCCATCCTTTTCCTGGTCAACCAGATGGCTATGAGCTTACATCCGAGGATGTGGTTTATTCTTTGAAACGGGCCGCAGATGCAAAACATTCGGCATATGCAGGTGAGTACAAAGGTGTCAGCTTTTCGGCCCCTGATGCCCATACCGTATTGATAACCCTAGAAAATCCGATATCTGAAACCCTTTTCCTTGCAAAATTTGCGGCTTATGCCGGAGGCTTTATTGTACCGAAAAAAGTCTTGGAGACCAAGGGCGATGACTGGTTTAAAAATAATCCTGTGGGCACCGGTCCCTTCATGTTTGAATCATATGCCCCACGTGAAAAAATCGTGCTGGTTCGAAACCCCAAATATTTTCGTGGTATCCCTATTTTAGAGAAACTTGTGATTCGCTACATGCCGTCCGTCAGTTCACGTGAATTGGGTCTCAGGACCGGCGAACTTGATATCATTGAAGGGCAAAATGAAGAAAAATGGGTTGGTAAAATCTCCCAACTTCCCGATGTAAAAATACAGGCTTTTGGTCCTTGTGAGACTCAGATGGTTCATTTGAATATGGCCAAAAAACCTTTTGACAACTTGAAAGTTCGTCAGGCTGTGGCCTATGCTATCTCCCGCGGGCAAGTAGCCGCATTCATGGGAAGCAGCTTGGCCGTGCCAATTTATTCTTCGGCTATGGCTCCGCCTGCGGCAGGAGCGCTGACCAAGAAGGAAGCTGAAGAGGCGGGGGTGGTATTCGAGGATAATGTCAAGAAGGCCAAGGCCCTGTTGGCCGAGGCAGGTTTTCCCAACGGCTTTAAAACCGAGGTTATCATCTCTGAATTAGCCACCAGCTATCGCAAGCCCATGGTCGGCATCCAAGCCCAGTTGAAGAAGGCAGGTATTGATATGACTCTAAAAGTCGTGGACCACTCTTCTTTTCATAGTCTGATACGGGATGATGCCAGCCCAATGGTGCTTTATGCCTGCTGGCGTCCCAACGCGGACGTATTTCTTACCCGATTCTACCATTCCAATTCTGTTGTTGTCAGTGGTAAAAAGCCGGACACCAACTTCTCCCATTACGGTACAGTGGATGCTGATGGCGATGGCAAGGTAGATAGTATCGATGATTTGATCGAAAACGCTCGTCTGGAGCTGGACGCTGATAAGCAGAGCGCAATATGGCGGAGGGCTCAGATACAGCTCCTGAAACATGCGGCCGTAATACCTATTATTCGGCTGAAGTACGCATTCCCCATGAAATCATATGTGGACCTTGGGCATCCCCTATTGTTTAGTTGGAGCACTTACTCCCCCCAGATTACTGAAAAAACAAGGATCCTTGCTAAATAAGCTGCGTTGACTTAGGCGGCCCTGCGATGGAATTACCTCAAATGGGCCGCTTAATATAATATTCCGGAAGATAACACCCGGGCAGAACGAAAATATAGGGCCATGTTTAATTTTATAATACGCAGAATTCTTCAGAGCATACCTATTCTGTTCATAGTCTTAACACTGGTTTTTGTGTTCGTAAGGGTATTGCCCGGTGATCCTGCCGTGGCCGCTTTGGGCGACTACGCAAGCAAAGAAGCGGTGCAGGCCCTGCGTGAGAAACTGGGACTCGATGCGTCCTTGTGGGTACAATATTTCAGGTTTTTGGGCAATCTTGCTAAGGGCGACTTAGGTACTTCCCTTATTACGGGCTACCCGGTGGTAAAGCAGCTTATCAAAGTCCTGCCTTATACTTTGGCGTTAACCGTCTCTGCAATACTGCTCGGTTACGTCTTCGGCATTCCCCTCGGAATATCCGCAGCAGTCAAGCGCAATAGCTTGGTCGATTATTTCAACCGTATTTTTTCTCTGTTGGGGCTATCGGTCCCCGCTTTCTACTTGGGTGTTTTATTAATGTATCTGTTTTCAATTAAACTTATGTGGTTTCCGGTGGTTGGCGGTGGAGATTTGTCAGATCCGGTGGACTACTTGCGCCATCTTTTTTTACCGGCCCTTACACTTGGCCTGATTATGACGGCTTACATAACCCGCATGACCAGATCTTCCCTGCTGGAGATTCTGCAAGAGGACTACGTACGCACAGCGCACTCGAAGGGTATAACTGACCGACGGGTTCTTTATAAGCACGCTCTGCGAAACGCCCTGATCCCCATCGTGGCCCTGGGTGGGCTTTACGCGGTGGTGTTAATCGGCTCCTCGGTAATGGTAGAAATCGTCTTTTCCCGACCAGGTCTGGGGAGCCTCATGGTGGGAGCAATCAAACAAAGAGACTATAATACGCTACAATCGGTCATGGTGATTTATGCTGGAATTGTAGTCGTTATCAATCTTATGACCGACTTAGTTTACGGTTTGGTGGACCCGCGAATTAAATACCAATAGCGCTTGGATTAAAGGATATTATGTATAGAGAACTGTCTGTACAACAAAAAATGTGGCTCACATTCCGAAGGAACAGGCCCGCATTAATAGGTGCGGTGGTTACTATCCTTATCATAATGATTGCCATTTTTGCTCCTTGCATTGCGCCTCATGATCCTCTTATACAGGACCCTGCCATCCGGCTCGAAGGTATGACACCAGATCATAGGCTAGGCACTGATGATTTCGGTCGCGACGTGTTGTCACGAATTATATATGGCAGCCGGATTTCACTGGTTATCGGTCTGGCCTCGGTTTTGCTCGGCATGGTGGTAGGTACGATAGTGGGCATGATCGCCGGGTACTACCGGGGGAAGGTCGAAACTCTGATTATGCGTGGTGTTGATGTAATGATGTGCTTTCCGGACTTAATACTGGCTATTGTTATTACCGCTGTGCTTGGGGCCAATCTGGTCAACCTGGTGATCACACTCGGCTTGGTCATGGTGCCCAGATTCGCCCGCTTGGCCCACGGACAACTTCTTTCGCTTACCGAGAGCGAATACGTCTTGGCAGCTCGTTCCATCGGCTTTCATGTCCCCCGTATTCTGGGCCGTCATATTTTTCCCAATATTTTTGGCGAGTTATTTGTTGCGGCGACTCTTTGGGTCGGTGTTGCTATCCGTTTGGAGGCCAATTTGGCATTTGTGGGGCTGGGGATAGCCCCACCTACGCCTACTTGGGGTAATATGATCCGGGAGGGAGTGGACGTCATGATCAGCGCACCGTGGATTTCCATTTATTCCGGTTTGGCAATTCTAATAACCATTCTGGCCTTCAATATGCTTGGGGATGGCTTGCGTGATATCGCCGACCCAAGATTGAGGGGGATTTGATCTATGTCTGATTTCAAAGAAGGAAATCGCTATACAGTGGAGTTCATTCATGGTGTGCGCTTGGCGACTATGCCTGATAAAGTTGTGGAGCAGGCTAAGATCTGCCTGTTAGACCTTATAGGGGCTTGTCTGGCTGGATGTCGCCCTAGAGGAGTGTCCATTCTGACGGATTTGGCTCAAGAGCAATTCAGTGGAGTGCAGGAGGCGACCATAATCGGCGTTGGTCGGAAGACTTCCCGTGTTTCGGCTGCTCTGGTTAACGGCTTTATTGCCAATGCCCTGGACATTGATGACGGTCACAGGCTTTGCAAGGGTCATCCGGGTGCGGTGATATTTCCGGCGATTCTGGCAACGGCGGAGAAATCCGAGGCAAGCGGCTCATCGTTTTTAGAGGCCTTGGTAATTGGCTATGAGGTATCGATA
>JAGHBX010000578.1 GCA_021160785.1 Planctomycetota bacterium
GATGTGACGGGTCTGGAGATATTTGCCTGGGACCAGGATGCCAAAGGCGGGGACGGCGGCTATGTGTCGATTGTCCATAGTGCGCCGGAGAATGCGTGGGTTATTGCGTTCGATCCGGGGAGAGACGGGGACTACCAGGATATGCTGGTTTACATAGAAGGGGACGTGCCGATTCCTGCTCCCGGGGCTGTGCCGATTCCCGCTCCCGGGGCGTTGATGCTTGGTGGCATCGGTGTCGGTATCGTCAGTTGGCTGCGGAAGCGAAAAAAGTTGTAAGACAGAGAAGAACACAATAAGTCCCTTTACGACAGCAACTTAAGCCCTACTTGCGAAAATTTATCACCGTAAGGGTGTTACCGCCCATACGGGCGCTGAGGACTTTGTGTCCGGTTTCGGTTACGAGGATGTCGTCTTCGATCCTTACGCCGAGTTTGCCTGGTATGTAGACTCCGGGCTCTACGGTGATGACGTCGCCTGGCTGGAGTGTGCCCTTAGCGATCTTCGAGAGGAAGGGTGTTTCGTGGACCTGCAGCCCGATGCCGTGCCCTGTACCGTGACCGTAATCGGGCAGGCCGCGCTCGGCAAGGGCGTTGCGTGCCGCCGAGTCGATCTCGCGCAGGCGTGCGCCGGGTCGAATCTCACTGATCGCCGCTTGCTGGGCGGCCTGGACGCCGTAGTAGACCTTCTCGTAGAACCGCGTCGGTCTGCCGAAAACAAAGCACCGCGTCGTATCGCTGCAATAACCGCCGACCTTTGCCCCGAAGTCAATCAGGATGGTATCGGTGCTCCGCAGTTTCCTTGCACCGGGCTGATGGTGATTTCGCGAGCAGTTGGCGCCGAACGCCATGATCGTATCAAAACCCGGCACAGTGCCGAGCTTGCGCATTTCAAAGTCCAGCAGGCCGGCGGCTTCGCTTTCGGTCATGCCCGCCCTTAGCCGGGGCAACGTACGGTCCAGGGCCTGCCAGGCCTTTGCCGCCGCCGCTGAAATCGCCCGGACCTCGCCGGCGTCCTTGGTCCGTCGAACCGACTCGACCAACTGGCCCGTGGGTTTGAAGCGGACTTTGATGTGCTTTTTCAACTCGCCGAAGATCTGGAGCGAGCAGGTCTTTTCCACGCCGACAACCCTTACGGACTTGGTACGGATCAGGATATCGGCGACCGCCCGGGTGATCGGTCCTTTGCGCTCGACTATTTTGCAGCCGACGCACTCGCTTCGCGCCTGCTCGGTATACCGGCTGTCGGTGACAAGCAGGGTCCGTCGGCCGATAATGACCACCCAACTGTCATGTCCCATGAAACCGGTCAGATAGCTGACATTTTCCGGACCGGTCAGTATCATGGCGTCAAGATTCCTCGACCGGATCTGCCGTCTGACGGCGCGAAGGCGTTTTTGGGCGGTTTGCTCATCCATACAGGCTTTCTCCATTATAAACGGCCGCTACGCTCGACACGAGGCCCAAAGCACCGTACGGCTGGTCGGCAGGAGTAAAAATACCGGCTCTGCGACAAAAAATAAAGTTTTTTCTGCTATCCGACTTGCCCCACGCATATTTAGTTCTTATATTTTAATTGTTCGTTAAAAGAGAATAACATGTCCACTCCTGTCTTTTGTGCGCATGGATGCATACGGAAAACGGGGCAAGGACTTGCGGGGGCAAGTTCGATGCCCCGTTTTTTTTTTGTGACTTGTCGCACAGGCCTGTCGATATTACAATAGCCGGCGCGAACATAACCAAAAAAGTCTATGCCGAAGAGCCACAAAGATGCTATTGCCGATTCGTACAAGCATACAGCCGCGACGAACACCGTACACGAATTATGTACTGATACTTGCAAACATTATCATATTCATTCTCACGTCTTTTCGGCACATTCAGCCCTGGGCGCAGATGTTCATGTTGACGCCGGCCAGGCCCCATATCTGGCAGTTTGTCACCTACGCATTTTTACACGCCAACCTGATGCACATATTCGGTAATATGTATTTCCTTTACCTCTTCGGCAACAACGTCAACGATAAATTAGGGAACCTCGGCTATCTTTGTCTTTATCTCGGCGGGGCTGTCTTTGCAGGGATAGGCCATACGCTGCTTCACCAAAACCCTGTCCTCGGCGCCAGCGGGGCGGTTGCCGCGGTCACAGGCGCCTATCTGGTGTTGTTCCCCCGGACGGTCATTACGGTCATTTACTGGTTCATCTTTATCGGGACCTGGGAGATTTCGGCGCTGTATTTCATCGCCTTCAAACTTGTTATATGGGACAATATCATCGAGCCGAAGTTCTCCGCATCGGCGGTTGCTTATGACGCCCATCTTGCCGGTTACGTCTTCGGTATGTTAGCGATTATAGTGCTGTTGGCGACAAAACTGATCGACAGTAGACACACCGATCTTTGGTCGATAATTCGGCAGTGGAACCGCCGGCGCAGATTCCGCGATACCGTGGCAAGCGGATATGACCCCTTCAAGGGCGCCAACGTGCGAAAATCCGTCTGGGCAAAAGAAGTCGCCTCCAAAACCACACCAGGCGTTCACCCCGAAGAAACGACCCGGCTTCGGGCTGAAATAGCAGCGCTTATCAACCAGCGGAATCTGGCCGCGGCCGCCGAGCGGTACCTGGAACTCCTCAAACTGGACACGGAACAGGTTTTGTCTCGTCAGTATCAACTGGACGTCGCCAACCAACTCATGTCGATGGGCAAATGGGCCGAGTCCGCCCGGGCGTATGAGGTATTCCTTGCTCACTACAGTACTTACGAACATATCGAGCAGGTTCGGCTGATGTTGGGCGTTCTCTACAGCCGGTATCTGAACGAGCCGGAAAAGGCGGTCGAACTGTTAGAGGCGGCCCGTGAGAAACTGACCGATGCCGGACAGAAAAAGATGTGCAGCGACGAATTAACAAGATTACAAAATTGATTCAACATACCTGCACAAAAATTGTTGACAAAACCGTTGCGTGCTGATATTGTACGCACTATGGTGACATGCAGGAAACATCTTTTGGTATGTCCGGAATCAAGCGATCATCGGTACTTTACAGGTTGGAAAAAGATTTTGTTAGGGAGAACAAAAATGTCATCTCACTCAAAATTACTTGTCATCGGACTCATTCTTCAAATTGCCGTCGGTCTCGTCGTCGCCCAGGGCGTCGCTGTCGGAGGCGCTGAGCTCGCAACGGAGGTGCATACGATGCCGTTCATCGCCGAAGTGAATGGCACTGATGTCAACGTTCGTTCGGGTGCGGGCACGGCTTGCTATTATACGGGCAAGGTCAGCACTCCCGGAAGGGTAACAGTTGTCGGTGAACAGACGGGATGGTTCGAAATCATACCGCCGGTGGGAAGCTTCTCCTGGATTGTCAAAGAAAAGGTAGATGTCGACCCGGCCAATCCGGGCATCGGCATGATCAACAACACGGGGGTGAACGTCTGGGCGGGTTCGGATTATCGCGAGCCCAATCGATCCCCGGGCCTGCAGGTGAAGCTCAATAAGGGTGATATCGTCAAGTTGATAGACGCCGACTCTCAGAAGGGCGACTACTACAAGATCGTGCCCCCGCCGGGTGCGCATCTGTGGATCAGCGGGAATTACCTGAAGTATGTCAAAGCCATATCAAGGCCGAGCCGCCCTGGCTTTATGATCAAGCCTAAGCCCGATCCCGAACCTAAGCCGGAGGTGGCTGTGTCGCCTGTTGTGCCGCCCGTTGTGCCGCCCGTTGTGCCGCCCGTCGTGCCGCCCGTTGTGCCGCCTGTCGTAAAGCCGGGGATCAAGATTAATGGGGATAAACCGCCGGTCGGCAGCAGCATAACTAATCCGCATGAGGGGGTCGTGGGCGTTGTGAAGGATGGTTCCGTCGAAAAGAAGCTTGTCGATGAGTGTTATGCTCTCGCCAGGCAGATTGCCGAAGAACTCAAGAAGCCGCTGGAGGCCCAGGGCTATGACGAATATACGAGGGCGTTGAAGGTTATTCTCAATGATCCCCAGGCCGGCAAAGCCGTGCGTTATGCCAAGTATCAGCTCGGTCAGATCAAACGTTTTGAACTGGCGCAACAAGCCGATCAGAATGTTAAGAAACAGGATTCGGCACTTGCCAGACGCCTGCAGGAAATCAAAGAGAAGTACGCCGTCCGGCTCGCCAAAATTCCCGATCCGGGCAAGTATGTCATGAAGGGTAAAATCCAGCCTTCACTTGTGTATACCGGAGAACTGGGCCAGAAACGCTATAAGATACTAAACAACGCCGGCAAGATCATCTGCTATGCAGTTCCGGCCGCGAGTGCAAGTGGGACGAATATGGATGATTTCATCGGTCGCTCGATCGGGCTGAAAGGTACGATCGTTACCGATAAATCCAATCCGGTCGGTCTCGTCACGTTCACGGCCATTGAACAACTCGCCGCCGTGTCTCCAGATACGAATAACCCGGGCATGTAATACCATTTGGGGTTCCGATAGATGACACGAAGAGAAACTTCGGCATTCAATATTTCTCTGTTCGTCCCGACCATCGGGATTCATCATTCGTTTGCTTCGTGCCCTTCGAGGTCCAAGAAAGTACCGTACACTTTCAATTCACCTAATTCGTTCATCAATTCCAAAGATTTTCAAAGAAATCGCTGCGGGCCCAGCCAACCATGGACGCAACATGACTGCCCTGTGACCGATGCTCCAGGAGTCCCAAATCAGCCACCTGTCGCGGTGTCATGTCGGGGTTCCCGTTATCATCGGTATCAATGGTAACCTGCTCCCAGTAATCGTGGAACAACCAGCCGCCCTCAAAGGTGCGACCCGTAGTGCCTAACCCATTGGCTTCCGATTGGTGGACATATATCTTCTTGGCCTGCCAGGGATCATTGCCGTCCACATAACTCGGGTCGGCGGCTCGGTCGTAGGCTTCAGCCGTTGCGATGCCGGTGGCCTTGTGGTTGGGATGACCGTATTCACCGTCGAAATCGTGCGTGATGATAACTTCGGGCTGGAACGTTCGGATGTAGGTCGCAACAGTATCAATAGCCTTTTGCTTACCCTCCGCCGCGTCGCCGTTGTTCGGCACGCCGTCGTTCCAATAGTCCCAGGTCTGATCTACTGTACTGGTGTAAGCATCCTTAAAACGGGGAAAGAACAGGTCTGCATAGAGATCAGGCGGCAGGCCAATCGACGTGGTCGCCGTCCGGCCGAAATAAATCGTGTCCGCATTAGTCAGCTCCGTCTCGCGGACTTCCGGCGGCCTGCTGCCCGCATCACCGCTGGTCATTGAAATGTGAACGATCGGAATACCGAGTACCTGTGCATAATACGGAAGGGTGCCGCCGAAAAAGATGCCCTCGTCGTCCGGATGGGAGGAAACTGCCATAATCGTATGCCGGGGAATATATGTAAGCCAGTCCCCTGATAAAATCAGCAAATCCACAAAATCGACATAGCAGTCACCGTCCACATCTCCGTCAAAACGGTAGCCCGCACAGGGCGGCGGCTTCACTCCCGTCGTAAAGTTCCAAGGTAAGCTTGTGTAAGGCGTAGTTCCCTCATACGCCACTGCATACCAGTGGTAAGTCGTTTCATAGTCCAGTTCTGTTTTCCCGGGATCGTACCAGCCTTGTCCGAAATCCGTCGTATAATAAATCAGCGGATCGACCGCTGTACCTGCAAAAAAAGCGTACTCCTTAATCCTGATCATGTCATAGTCGGAATGCAGTTCATTCGGTTCGGTCCCGAACCAGACATCATAACCCGCAGAAGTATATGCCGTTGGCGCGGTCCAGGAAAGCGTTGTACCAGAACTTGTGGCGGAATCGGCATCGGTAACCACTGGGAGGTTTGTTTCACCATTTTCCGGAACCGGATTCGAAGCGTTCGTCACCCACGACTCAAAAACGCCCTTCTCACATTCATTCTTACACACACAACAACCCTCCTTCAAAACATCGTCAAAAGAACTGTACTGGTTCAGCGTCAATCACATCATCGACACTTTCGCCCGGCAACACATTTACAAGCCTGTTCCATCTGTCGGGCAGTTTCACCGGGCCGCGGCTGATCTTCAAGCCTTCCTTGTCGGTGCCGTTGCGAATTGCTCCCGGCGCGCCGGGACTCTCGATATACCGCAGCACGGTCAAATAATGCTCGTTCGATTGCACGGGAAAACTCTTAAACCTTGCATAGTGTAAGAAAACGAGAAAAGGCCGGGAGCATTTTTGCTCTCGGCCTTTCTGTAGTGTTTTGCAGGTTCCGGCTTTGGCCAGCCGGCTGTGTTATTTGTCTTTCTTTTCGCTGGTTACTTTTGTGCCGTATCTTTTGGCTTTGGCGGAGTGGGTCGGGGGCCGCGCGTTTTCTTGTATCTTTCGGCCTGGGACTTGGCCTGTTTTTCGATCTGCTCCCGAACCTTTTTGATCCTGTCGGCAGTGACCTTTGTGGACATGTCAAATTCCTTTTCCTTGCGGGCGATGAGCTTGTCAATATACTCGACGGTCTTCTTTGCACCTTCCTGCAGGGCGATTTTCCTGATTGCCTTGAGTTCTCCGGTGTTTTCCATGAATGCCTGTTTCTTCTTGCCTAATTGTGCCTCCAGGCCCTTGATCTGCTGTTGCTGCATCATCATTGGGCGACCCGTGTTGGGTCTTTGGGGTATGTCTCGTCTGGTTCCGGGGCGAACGGGGCGCCGTGAATCGCGCGAATCGGGGCGCTTGGTGCGTGCGGCGCGGGCGGCTCTTGTAGCGTCGACGGACCGCTGCGGAGGCGCCTTATAGCCTTTTGGTCCGTCCGGGGGGTCTTTTTTTGTCTCCTGGGCCATGAGTATTCCGGCGGCGAGGGCTACTGTTAACAGTAAAGCAGACACACTAATCAATCTTTTCATGGTCTCAATCTCCTAATAAAGGATTAAGGTTTACAAAGACGTTTCATTTACTATCGACCGAAACGGCTGCTTGTTTGATAATTCTACGGTCAGAAACTGTTTTGTGCACATTATTATTTGGGCATAGGGCAGGAAAGACGATTTTTCGGGACGTTGGTGCGCAATACACCTTTTTGCGGGGCGAGGGCAGCCCTTTAGTTTCTGGTAAACTGGCTTATTCGTATATCTCCGCCCGGCATGTGCACGATCAGTTCGAGTTGTCCGCCGAGGGCTTTTATGAGTCGTCTCAGCGTGCTGATCTGTATATCATCCTGAGATTCCAGTTTTGACAGGCTGGGCTGTTTTATTCCCAACGTTTTTGCAAGATCTTCCTGGGTCAGGCCGACCTCCTTGCGAATCTCGACAAGCAGCATCTCAGCGATCATCTCCTTCGCTTTGGCTTTGGCAATTCTGACACTTTCAGGTTTCATCTCTTTTTTCAGTTTTTCAAATTTATGTGCCATCAGATCATTCCTTTATTCCGGAGTTCGTCAATATATTCGTCATACAGTCGATCGGCCAGGGGAACCATTGTCTCATAAAAGCGATCATCTCCGGTTTTGTCGCCGCCGATCAACAGTATGGCATGGCGACGCGGATCAAACGCATAAAACGTTCTTAACGGCCTTCCGCCGCTCTGTGTCCGGAGTTCCTTCATATTTGAATGCCTCGATCCCTTGACGCTATCGGCATATGGACGCGACAATTGAGGCCCCAACTGTTCCAGAAGTTCGACCCCGGCGACCAAATCGATCTGCTCATGCTCGCTCAGTGTCCGCCACCAGCGCTCAAACCCATCGGTGTATTCAACTTCCCACATATTGACATTATAACCTCTTATCTATATTCGTCAAGAACTATATTCAGGTTCAACAGAAAATCCGATTTATGGCCTTATACGACAATTTTAGTATAATCGTGAGAAAGGAAGCCCCACGCCGCAAGTTTGTCTATGCCTGGCTTGCGGCTGCTATGGCTAATACCATTGCTACTGCGGCTGTTATGCCGAGGACGAGGATGAGGATTTTTGCCCAGCTCCACGGTCTTTCGCCCTGTACTTCTCCTGTTCGGCCGTTAATCAGGAAGCGGTAGGGCGTGTTCTTGTAGCGATATGTGCTTATCCATATGGGCAGGAGTATGTGTTTGAATGTGACGTTGTCGTGCTGCGTGCGGACCGAATGGATGCGCTGTCGTACGACCGAGAAAAATCGTTCGGACCCCGGATGCACTTATTTTTCTCCACAACGGCTCAAAGAACGCCGATAAAAAATACGCCGGTATTAACCGGATGAGCCAAAAGCAGTTTTCGGGCCGAATCATGAAAAACAGTCGGGGGTCTTATGGAACCAATTGGTCCTTTAATGGTCGAACATAGGCTTATTGAACGGATGGTCAACTTACTCGATGCAGAGTTGGGAGATATAGAAAAAACCTCGCATCTGAACACGGATTTCATCAGTGTGGGAGTAGACTTTTTTCGCACCTACGCCGACAGGACTCACCATGGCAAAGAGGAATTGATCCTCTTCAGGGAACTTTCAAAAAAACAACTGTTGCCTGAAGACGAGAGAATGATGGAGCGATTGATACAGGAGCATATCTGGGCAAGAGAGGCTGTGGGCAGACTCTGTGCTGCAAATGGTCAGTATATCCAGGGGAACAGGGACGCAGTAAAAGTTATAATATATGAGCTTGGAAAGCTTACCAGGTTCTATCCCATGCATATTGAAAAAGAGGACGAGCATTTCTTTATTCCGGCCATGGAGTATTTTTCCCAGGAGGAGCGGAGTGCTATGCTTGACGAATTTTGGGAGTTTGATAGAAATATGATTCATGAAAAATATAGAAAACTGGTGGAAGGATATGAGAAGAGCAACGCTTGAAAGTATGTTCTAAAGAAGGTGTGGCCATATGGTAGAATATGTGGTTGGCAGTTTTTCGATGGGGCAAGCCCCGCTCTGCGACTTTGGCTATGCCTGGCTTGCGGCTACTATGGCTATTATTATTGCTGCTGCTGCGGCTGTTATGCCGAGGACGAGGATGAGGATTTTTGCCCAGCTCCACGGTCTTTCGCCCTGTACTTCTCCTGTTCGGCCGTTGATTAGGAAGCGGTAGGGTTTGTTTTTGTAGCGATATGTGCTTATCCATACGGGCAGGAGTATGTGCTTGAAGGTGACGTTGTCGTGCTGTGTGCGGACGGAATGGATACGCTGCTCGTCGCCGCCGATGTCGCGTCTGACGCGGTGGCGGATATCCGTGTCCATGGTCTTGCAGGCGTGCTCGAAGCCGTCGCCGAGGTCCACCTGGTAGCTTTCTGCGCCGAAGCCGCTTAGATAATCGTCCTTGTAGGGGGCAAGGTTTTGCAGGTCCCACGGCTCGAGCTTTTCGGTGTACTTTCGCGGCAGGGAGTTGCTCGCCAGGACGAGTATATCATCGAACGACGCCCAGACGGTTCCGCTTGTCGGCCACCAGCGGGTCTTGCGAACGCGCCGGGTTTTGCGGACCGTTTTTCCTTCGGAATCGTGGGTGGTGTAGTGCTCGGTGACGTAGTAGTGCTCGCCTCGCTGGCCGCGATAGAAGCTTGTCGTGTCGCTGTCGTACGTCCAGTAGGGCACGTACATGCCGTTTAGCCGGTTTTCCTGCCGGGCCAGACGCTTCAGGTCGCCGGGTGCAAACCACAGGGCGTTGATCCATTTTGTAAAGAGGTCCCAGCCCTGCTTACGGGTGATGTGAAACGGCAGGAGCGATTTTGGTTTGATGTGTTTTGTCGAGGCGGCGGTCGCCACGATGGGCGTGCCGCAGAAGGCACAATCCTGAGCGGTAACGTTCGGATCGGCGGTGGTCTCGGCGGCACATGCCTGACACTTGATCGTCAGGTGTTCGGTGGTGTCCTCCTGGGCGGCGATTGCGGTGATATATGCGCGCAGGTCCAGTTCCTTTATGTCGTCTTCGGACTTTGGGATGGGGTTTTCGTGCCCGCAGAAGGGGCACTTCTGGGCATCTGCGCCGGGTTTGAATTCCATCTTCGCCGCACAACCGCCGCACTTGAATGTCTGGTGCAGCGGTCCGTCGTCTGCGGACTGATTTTCCTGCGTCGGTGCTGGTTCGGTCATCACACTGCTCCATTAAGAGACTTTTTGCAAAATTGCGGTTTGGCATACATTGCATAAGAAAATCATTTTTTCGATTTTCTTGTGTAATACCATAACATTTTTCCGGAAAAATAGTCATCTCTAAGAAAAGAAAAAAACCCGGCATTTTTTCTTTTCCAAAAACATGTCAAACCGCAATTTTGCAAAAATTCACTTTCTATTTTGGCGGCAGAGGCGGCGGGGTTTCGGCAAATACTGACGACAGTTCTGCGACCTCGCCCGCCGGTGTCCATTGGGCCATGCCCTGACACCATACAAGCGTCTGCCGCTTCAACCTGCCGCTCTGGGCAAAAGGTTTCAGCGTATCCATTGCAAACGGGCCCAACTGCTTGCCGTCGACGGCAATATGATACTGCTTCGATTGCGGCAGGGCCGGCGGAGTCGCCGGCTGCGGCACACCTGCCGGGGGCATTGCCTGACCCATCTGATTTGCCATGGCAAAGCCCATTCCCATTCCCATTCCGCCGGCGGCCATGCCTCCGGGGTTCTTGGCGGCTTCTTCCATTGCGTTTGCCGTCTGGAACTGCGTGTACTTGTGCAGGTCGCCGATCACTCCCATGCTGGTTCGCTTATCGAGCGCCTGTTCGACGGCTTCGGGCATAGAAATGTTCTCGACCAACATCTTGGTTATATCCAGACCGTAATTTTTGAAGTCTTGGGTGATCTTGCCGGTTACAAACTCACCCAGTTCATCGTAGTTGGCGGCCATATCCAGAACAGGTATCTTGCTCTCGCCGATGATGTCGGCAAAACGTGATGTGATGAGGTTGCGAAGCTGATCGGTTATCTCGTCGGTGGTGAAGTGGCCGTCGGTACCGACGATCTCGCGGATGAAGGTACCGGCGTCGCTGACCTTGATGGCGTACGTTCCGAAGGCGCGGATACGCACCGGTCCGAACTCCGGGTCGCGAAGGGTGATCGGGTGTTTTGTGCCCCACTTAAGGTCGGTGAATCGCCGGGTGCTTACAAAATAGACTTCAGCCTTGAACGGGCTGTGAAAGCCGTGCTTCCAGCCCATGAGCGTGGAGAGGATCGGCATGTTGTCGGTCTGGAGCGTGTACATGCCCGGCTCGAAAACGTCGGCTAATTGACCTTTGTTGACAAAGGCGGCGACCTGGCCTTCGCGAACGGTGAGCCTGGCGCCCATCTTGATTTCGTTGTCGCGACGCTGGAATCGATACACCATCGTATCGCCGGTGGAATCGGTCCATTCGATAATATCAACGAACTCGCCGCGAATTTTGTCAAATAATCCCATGTCATATACCTCCAAATGCTTTTAGCGGGTAAAAGAGCAGGCCTTGCCTGCCAATACGTTGGCAATTGTACCCTAACCGGGCCTGCCGTTCAATAAGATTCGCTACAGTCCGATTTCCGCGATGACGGGTCTGTGATCGGAAGCCACGTCGGTCAAGGGCGTACGGATGACCCGGCAGAATTTAACTTTCCCGGCAAGATCGGGTGAGACGAATATATAGTCGATTCTTCTATCGCCTCTGATCGTCCCCGGCGAGCCTTTCGGCGCCAACAGGAACGAATCGGCGAATTTCTCGATGACCAATCCCACGGGTTTCGTTTTCCGGGTCCATTCATCACTGCTATTCTCGCCCGGCGGCAGACAGTTGAAATCGCCCATCAATATGATCGGGCCTTGAACATTGCCGACAGCTTTGATGATATCTTCTGCCTGCTCGATCCTGACTTCATTTTTCATGTGGTCCAGGTGTGTCACCATGAATGTGTACTCTTTGCCATTGATTTCGATCTGTGCCTCAATGCATACTCTCGGCTCATGACCTTGGTGGAATCTCAGCTTGTGCACTTTGCTGTCTTCAATGGGGAATCGGCTCAAGAGTGCATCGCCATAGAGGTTTGGATTCTGAGGGTCGCCGCTTACGATTGCCGGACCGTAGATGTAATGCATCAGGAGTTTTTCCGCTAATATCTTAGCCTGGTCCTGGAAATTGCTGCGGGCGCTGTAGTTGGC
>JAGHBX010000471.1 GCA_021160785.1 Planctomycetota bacterium
AGCATCCGGATTTCTCTTCCTGGCCTTTTCGAGTTCCTTTTGAAGGGCTTCATCCGAAGGCATCTCGGCGCTCGGCGGCAGGAAGTCGCGCTTGACGCTTCTGCCGCCCCAGCACGTCTTGATCAGCAGCACCTGCTCGTCCAGATGCTCGCCCATCACCCAGCCAAAGCCCAACTCAGGACCGATCTCCCTTTCGCTCCCGCCGAAGCCCGGCTTGAGATTGCCATAGCGTCCGCCGTCCATCGTCCAGATCCAGACATCGCGGCGCTCGCGCCAGTCGCCCCAGCGGTCCTTCCACTGCTGGTATTCGGCGGCGGTCTCGGCGTTATAGATCAGGTATTCCAGCGTGCGCAAAGCGGCATGACCCTGCATATTGGACTGCCCCGCTAAGATGAAAACCTTCACCGGTCCCTCCTTAGCTGCCGGCCACGGGTCCTGGTTAAACGCCGATTCCAAAACATCAGCCTGGCCAGCACTCACAAGAACGCACAACGCCACCAACCCCCAAATCCATCGAACACACCTCATCAAATCGCTCCTTTCCAAAAACCTGTTAATAATTATCTTCACTCTTCCAGGACCAGTTCTTTCGATTCGTAGGGAACAGGATACGCCGTAATCCACACTTGGGGCTTTAGTTGCCCTAACTCGACCTTGCGACGCTTGTCCTCCGACTCGAACTGCATCACCACAGCCTGAATCTTCTTGCCGATCATGTCCTTGGTAACGTCGAAGAAGTAGCTAAAACCGGCCTGGGCACGGTTGTTGCCGTATTCCCACGGGTTGGCCGGATACGAGACCGCACGCCGCGGCGCACCGACGTATCGACCGTCAACACGCAAGGCCGCGTATGCCCCGTCGCGACCGTGAGGACCGATGCACGCCACGACCAGGTACGAGTCTTTCGCCGCCTCGTCCAGAACGAACTGCCCGCACCACGCCTGTTGCGCCGGCGCCTTCGGATAGGCCGCGAACACATTCGAGGCCCGCCAGTCGGTCCGATCGATCTTCTTGCCCCGCCTCAAACCGATGATTTCGGCGACGTTGGCGGCCCGTCCCGGGATGCGAATGTACCGAATCGCCCCGGCGCCGGCAAGATCGATTGACAGCTTGTTCACGGTAATCTCCGTCCACTCCTTGCCGACCGTGTAGCTTCGACGCAAGACGGTTGCCGTTGGCGTTGATTCGGCCTGTATCTTCACACCGACTGTGCGCCATGTGCGCAGGTCGGCTGAAACCTGGGCTTCTGTCGGCTTGAAAGCGTCATCGACCCGTCGCAGTACAATTGTGTCGATATCGGTTGATTTGCCCAGATCGATCCGCAAGGCGCCGCCCCATATCGCGCCGGTGCGGAGGCGGAAGAATGTGTCCGGGTCGTCATCGAAGAGGTAGCGATCCCACACGCCGCGTTCGACAAGCAGCTTCTGGTCGAAGAAAGCATCACGAGCCTCGGCGACCTGCCGAATCGCCGTTGGCCCGGAGCGGTACTTCGATCTGATCTCCAAAGCGTTGTTGTTGGCGGCAAAACACGTTGCCTCGTAGAGCGCCTCGGCGTCATCAGGAACGGCGACCGGAACCAGGGTGTTCAACTTGCGATGCCATGGCCCGGCGAGCTTCTTTCCGCCAAACGCAACGTCAATGCTCTTGCCCTTCAGCAGGCCGGCGGCCAAATGCCCGTCAAGCGTCGCCTTGCTAAACGTACGCGGCTGTCGAGGCAGCGACACCGTGGCAGTCGTACCCGGCATGCCCATAAGCTTGATCACCGCCGGCTTGCCCGCAACGTCGCAGACGACTTCATACGTACAGCCCTTCACGCCCAACTCCTGCGAAGGTTCGCTGGAAGCGACAACCAGGCATGCGCGAAACGGCAGAACCTCGACATCGACGTGCTCACCTTTCCTGAACGTCCCTAAAATTTCCTCGGAGACGTGCAGGCGTCGCACATGGATCGGGCCTTCGCTGTCCAGGCCGATTGTCTCGTCAAGCGGTATCGAATAAGTCACAGGCTCCCAGCCGGTGTTGCGCAGCACCACGATCCGTGTCTTGTCATCGCCGCGCGACACGGCGTTGGGACCAAACGTCTCCGACGGCAAGAGCATCCCGTTAACCGCGATATCACGGTGCCGGCGGCAGAGATTGTAGATGCGGGCCAGTTTGGGGAACTCGTCGTCGCGCAGGAACCAGGGACTCCCGTACAGCTCCGGGCCAAGAATCAGGTTTCTCGAAAAGGCCTGCAGATAGAGGTCGTCTTCCCAGTAGTCCAGGGCCGAGGAAAGACAGACGCCGTGATCCTCGACCAGACGTCGCAGCCTGCCCGACTCCCTGTCGACGAGGACTCCAAGCCCGATAGTGCACGCGCGGTTGTGCGTTGCCGCCGTCCGGTTGGACCGCCACACGTCAATATAAGCCTCGCCGCCCCACAGCCGCGTGGTGACGTACGGAACGCCGTCGCCCAGGTTCAGGCGATGGTTCAGCACGATCAGATCGGGGCAGTAGGTGCGACACTGCTTGAGCATCCGGACGAAGGCATCCTGTTTCTCCGTGCGCAACTGCCCGCAGACGGCATCGACCTTGAACAGGTGAAAGTCATAGTCGCGACACAGCTTGACCAGCATGTCGGTCCGGGCCTTTTCCTCGGCGGCTGTGTCGCCGAAGCCGTCCGGACCGAGCCACACGCCAAGGCGACAACCGAACGATTTGGCTTTCTCGTAGATGGGGTCCAGGCCGTTAGGGTAGTGCTCCTTGAATCGGTCGGAGTAGATGCTGCCGTAGTAACGCGGCGCGTCGATGGTTCCGGCGTCGAAGGCGTAGATATCCAGCTCCATTCCGTACTCGTCATGGAGCCACTTGAAGAAATCGAGGTTCGCCAGGGTCTGGGCCTCGGTGGACCCCTCGTTGGTGTTGTTGATCCACGAAAAGTAGTGACTGCGCGACGGCGTCGATTCGTCGGCGCCCGCCAGAGGATGCTTTTCGGCTCCCGCTGCAAGACTTCCAAATCCCAGAAAGGCTGCAATGAGCGCCATCAAAGCACCAGCGCGAATCTTCTGTCCAAAAAGTGCAATCGATGTGAATCGCAAAAACGTCATAGCAATTCTCCTTGTCGCTGTCGATATAAGTGTGGACACAACTTTCCAGGTAAGTCTGGCGCGCCTCGGCCTTGGCGGCGACGGTAACCATATAGAGCATGCCCGACTTTTTCGTGTTGCACATATCAAACACTTCAAAAACTGTTTCATTTCAGTCATCCCAATGGGTATTGATGATTTCTCGGATTCTCGGGTTGTCTTCATCAGTATCCTCAATCTCTTTGCGAAGTTCCTTTAATTGTGCCTTGAGAGACTGGACGATCTCTTGATAATCAGTATCGCCGTAGCGGTTGTTCATTTCACGGGGATCTTTGGCAAGATCATAAAACTCCCAGGCAGCCGGCGTACTCTTCCAGAATCGGTTGCCGTCGCGTCCGGTGACCTTCTTCTTGTTGTGAATATCGGTGTAATCAACGCCATAGAAGAAAATCAGCTTGTACTTCTTCGTCCGAATGCCAAAATGACCCGGGTTATTGTGGCCATGAGCCATATGCATCCAGTAGCGGTAGTAGGTTCCCTTGCGCCAGTGGTCGGGCTCGGCGGCGCCCTTAAGAGCCTCTGCGAAACTGCACCCCTGCATATAATCAGGTCGGCGGACTCCCGCCAGTTCCAGCAGAGTCGGTGCAAAATCGCTGTTGTTGATCAGCCAGTCGCAGCGACTATTAGCCTCAATCGTTTTGGGGTAATGAATTATAAGGGGCATGCGTATGGACTCTTCGTACATCCAGCGTTTGTCGATATAGTCGTGTTCACCTAAGAACATGCCCTGATCGCTCGTATAGACGATGATGGTATTATCCATCAAATCGTTCTCTTTCAGGTAGTCAAAAATACGACGAAGGTTATCGTCGATGCCCTTCACACAACGAAGGTATTCCTTGACATACAGTTGATAAGTATGATGGGTCATTTCCCTGTCGGTGAGTTGATCCTTGCCGGTAAGTTCGATGATCTTTTTCCTGTAATATGAGGCCAGGTTGCGTTTGCGGGGCTGCGGAGAAATCGTCGAGCCGATGACGCCGACAAGGGAGTCGTTTTCGCCGCGAGTGGCTATCGAGCCAAAATCCGCACCAGGCTGATCGTAGAGATTATCCGGTTCGGGAATGTTGGCGTCTTTCAGGTAGTTCTCGTAGCGTTTGGCATAGACAAACATGTCATGGGGGGCCTTAAAATGATGCATCAGGAAAAACGGTTTTGTCTTATCCCGCTTGCCCAGCCACTCCAGGCTGATATCTGTAAGAACATCCGAAGAGTGCCCCTGGTAGTCCTTAACCGCTATTTCCCGCACCAGGGTGCTGTCAAAGCGAATCCGCCTTATCGCGCCTCCTTCGCTGACGTGCATGGTCGGATTCATATAGCGCCCCTGGCCGGCAATCACAGAGTAATAATCGAAAAACATCGGAGACTCTTTCAGGTGCCATTTTCCCACGACAGCCGTGGTGTAACCGGCCTTCTTCATCTCTCGTGGAAGATAGTTCTTTTCTCCCGGCAGAGAATCATAAAGGTCGTATACGCCATTTCGATGCGAGTACTGCCCCGTCAGAATGGTCGCCCGACTCGGAGTGCAGATCGAGTTCGTACAAAAGACATTGTCAAAGACCATCCCGTTTCGAGCAAGCTTGTCAAGATTCGGCGTTGGATTGAGCTTCGCCAGACGCCGACCGTAAATCCCTATTGCCCGCGCACAGTGGTCGTCGGACATAATGTAAAGAATATTAGGGCGCAATGGTTTCCTGGCTTCCGCCGCCGCCTTGCTCGCCGGGGAGACAAAAATGCTCGCGGCCGCCGCCGCACCCAGGTTCTTCAAAAAATCTCGACGTTTCATGGTATGCAAAATCACTCTTTGTATTAGATTGCTTTGTCGGCGACATCACTTTTCGCCGACCGTAACCCAGACCGGTGCCGACCATATCATGTTGCCGTCGACCTGGGGAACCTTTTCTCCATTTTTCTTTTCAAAAAAAACACCTTCTACATATTCCTTCCCCCCCATCGAAAGCAATTATAGCATGTTACCGCCCCCAAAAAAAGCATCCCGCCCAAATCATCGTCTGCGGACCCAAATCCGCCTGCCGAGCCTTGATTCCGCTCGGAAACAGGAACCTGTGGCAACTATGTTCTACGGTTCGTCCTGATTCGTATTGAATTCGTCCGCTCCGATGTCGGGCTTTGCGCTCCGGGCGCCTTTGTCGATATCGGCCTGCACATCAGCTAATTTCACCGCCTTGTCGATTGCATCGGCCGCGCCGTCTGTCAGATGAAGATTGCCGTTTTCCGGATCGACGAGAACGGATGTAAGGTCCTTCGCCAGGTTGTTGACTGCGATGAACTCATGCTTCGATTCATTCCCGATATCCGGCCCGCAAAGGAGATTGTTCGCAATAAACAGGTTGCTGTTGTCAAACACCACCCGGATGAGTCGGCGCAGGCGGCTTTTCGGTTCATATATGCTGTTGTTCAGGATCCGGCAGTTGGCGGTGTATACGGCCACGATTCCCGCTTGTGGCGCCCGGGTGATAAAGTTGTTCCGAACGATACAGCCAGTGCAGTGCCAACGAACATCTTCGGGCCGATGGGGATTGCCCAGACAAACTCCCGCGTCGCAGTCGATGATAATGTTCCTCTCGATAACACAATCCCTCGCCTCGTGCCACAAGAATATCGCCCCGCGTCCCTCCATGGTCCGTCCCTGGATATTGACAAAGATATTATCGCTGATCGTCCAGTTCCGTGCAAACATCACGTCAATACCGCCGATATAATTGCCGTTGAAATTCGCAGGCGAATCGGCCGGATCGTCGGCAAATCTCTTGGGACGATCGTTATAGAACATGCAGTATGATATGCGGCAATTACGCGGCGCTATCCGGTCGCGATTGGCTTGAGGAACCTTGACGCCCTTGACCCCGCGCTGCCAGATATTGTGAATGATGCAGTTGTAGATGGTCAACTCATGCACACCAGTCTGGGAATTGATCTTGAACCCGTTCCATTTGATATTCTGAATCGTCAGGTCGGCGATGGTTACTCCCCGGCAGGCGGTAATGCCGATCAACTCGCCGTCCTGGCTGTTCAGACCGTCTATGACCACTCTTCGAGGGTCCCCCGAAGCGCCCCGCAGCGTAAGCCCGTCGGTCGTGATCTCGACATAACGCCGCATCATATAGACCCCGTCTTCCAGCAAAATCGTAACACCCGGGCGGGCCTCCTTCAGGGCATCGGCCAATTGACCGGGACTGGACACTCTAACCGTCGCCCCCTTCGGCGCCCCAAGAGCAGGCGCCTTGGGAAACCACCCCTGCGCGGGTGGATCGATCAGCAGGCCCTTATCTTCGGCAGGAGATGTTTGCTTCAATGCGCCAATTACCTCGGC
>JAGHBX010000043.1 GCA_021160785.1 Planctomycetota bacterium
CCCTTTTAACGTCGCCTTTTCGGCGGTCGCGTCTGGGCCATTTGGCGCCGTCGCGAACCGTTCCCACCGTCGTCAGATGCAGCCCCGGCACCATGAGGCATCGGCCGTCGGAGCGTGCTTCGAGATGGCTGAACGGAAAGTCCGAAACGTCGAATGTGCCGGTGTGCTTGCCAAGGACCACGCAGAAAGGCCCCGTCCGGCAGGGCCACATCATGTATGAAAACGATCCCGTCTTGGTTCCCCGCTGCAGCTTGCCCTCATGAACCGGGCCCAGCTTGTACATGTGGTTGGACTGGTTGGTTCCGCTGCCGGCGTTGTAGAAGCTGAACAGCCCGGCGATCAGGAGCGTCGATTTGTGATGCGTAACCGTGTACGGGCCTGCGAATACCGAGCAGGCCTCGCCGTGAAAGGCCTCGCAGTTGGCAAAGAACAGGCTGTTCTCGGCGGAGTATTGCTTGCCAACCTGGCAGCCCTGGCCGACAAAGACCTTATCCAGCATCGCGCCGCCGGTAACGCGGGAACTCTCGGCGACGATGAAGTCTTCGGCGCAAACGTCGCTGCCGACAAGCGTCGGTGCATCCTGCGAACTGAGAATCGTACCGTTGACGAGACTCGATGCGCCGTTGATTGTCGCGCAGGCTCCGACATTGACATCGGTGATCTGTCCTGCCGAATATATACGCGCCGCCTGGCCGACAGAGCCCCGGTCCGATCTTACCGTTTCAACATAGTCGGCGGCCATCGCCTTGAGTTTCTCGATCATCGCGGGCCGATACCTGTGGAGGCACATTATATATGCAAACTGCACGGACAGCTCGTCGAACAGGACAACTTCCCGGCCGCCGGCTTCGTTCAACACTGCAACTTCGACACCATTTCCAAACGTCGCCTGCGGATTTGTCTGCATGGCGGCAACATTTTCGATACAGACGTCCTCGCCGATATCGTACCTGGCGATATGAACGCCGACATTGGCGATACGCCCGCCGTCGCCGATACTGCAATCGATAATCGTCGCATCATAGATGCCGCAGTCTTTTTCAACGCCGCCGCATCCGGCGATTTTCCCCGTCGTGTCGCCGATTTGAACACGGCCGGCAAAATGGGCGTTTCGAACTCTTCGTGCATCGAACGCTTCGCTGACCGCGACATTGTTCCAGTCTTCGGCTGAGCATCCCTGGGAAACCAGTGTTTGGATCTGATCGTCGGCAATCGCCTTGTATTGTCTGTTAGTCATGTGTTGTACCTTTGGCTGCAAGCTGGTAAGTGTCTTTTGCGATGGCGGCCTCTTCGTCGGTCGGGATAACGAACACCTTGACGCGGCTGTTTTGTGTGCTGATCAGCCCTTCCTTTTGGCATGTCGCATTATTGATTTCTTCGTCGATTTCGATGCCGATCTGCTCGAGGCCCGTGCATATCTGTTTGCGTACATCAACGGCATTTTCACCGATGCCGCCGGTGAATACCACTGCGTCGACTGTGCCGAGCACGGCGGTGTACATTCCGATATATTTCCTGATGCGGTAACAGAATATATCAACCGCAAGTCTCGCCCGCCGATTGCCGCCGGCGGCTAATTTGCCCAGGGTCCGCATGTCGTTTGACTCGCCGGATATGCCCAGGAGCCCGCTTTCTTTGTTGCATATTGCTTTCAGTGTCGGGCAATCGTAGCCTTTCTCGGCCAGGTAGAACAGAATCGCCGGGTCGAAATCGCCCGTACGCGTACCCATCACCACACCTTCCAGCGGCGTCAGACCCATCGACGTATCTACGCTCTTGCCGTCCTTGACCGCGGTTATCGAACAGCCGTTGCCCAGGTGGCACGTGATGACATTGACGTCGTACTTGTCCCTGTCCATCAGCGCCGCGGCGCGCCTTGCGACATACCTGTGCGACGTGCCGTGAAATCCGTACCGGCGGACCCGATACTTTTCGTAAATCTCATACGGCAGCGCATACATGTACGCCACCTCGGGAATAGTCGTGTGAAAGGCCGTGTCGAAACACGCGACCTGTCTGGCGTGGGGCAGATGCGCCCGCGCCGCGGCAATCCCCGTGAGGTTTGGCGGGTTGTGAAGCGGGGCAAGGTCTGCGTATTTCTCCAACGAAGCGATAACTTCTTCGTCGATGACAACCGAACCGGTGAACTCTTCGCCGCCGTGCACCACGCGATGTCCGACCGCCTCGATCTGGCGGATGTCCTCGATGACGCCGACGGTCTTGCTTACAAGGGTTTGCAGTATCACTTCCATCGCTTCGGCGTGGTCCGAAGCCTTTACGCCTGCGCTGTGTGTCCTGCTGTCGTAGGTATGTGTCAGCCGCGCCTTTTCACCAAGCGGCTCGACGATACCCCTGGCGAGGACCTCCGCCGCGGGCATCCGGTACAACTGGTACTTGATCGAAGAACTGCCTGTATTAATAACGAGTACTTCCATAATTATCCAATCTGTCTGTGTTCACACCAACCGCAACGGTGGGCTCTTAGCCCACCAAAACTAAAGCAATTGCACTAATGTCAAAACCGTCGTTGCGACAATATCGTCCACACTCGCCCCGCGCGACAGATCGGCTATCGGTTTTGCAAAACCCTGCAAAAAAGGCCCGATCGCCTGGGCATTGGCCATATACTGCGTCAACTTGTATGCGACGTTGCCGGCATTGAGATCCGGAAAAATCAGCACGTTCGCCTTGCCGGCAACGCTGCTTTCGCCCTTGACCTTCTTAGCGGCAACTCGCGGTATGATAGCGGAATCAGCCTGAAACTCACCGTCTATCGCCAGGTCGGGCGCACGCCGGCGCGCAATCTCCAGCGCCTGGCGGACCTTATCCACACTGTCGCCCAGTCCGCTGCCCTGTGTCGAATATGAAAGCATTGCCACGCGCGGCTCCTCGCCAAGCAGCCCCCGGGCGCTGGCGGCGGATGCCAAAGCGATATCGGCAAGCGCTTCGGCGCTGGGATCGATATTGACGGCACAGTCGGCATAAATAAACGCCTTGTCGCCCTGGCCTTGAAAATCCGGGATGACCATAAGAAAATAACTGGATGCTGTCGCCACGCCCTTCAACAATCCCACGGTCATCGTCCCCGACAGAATCATGGTTGCAGTGGCAGTGGCGGCGCCCCCGACCATCGTATCGGCATCGCCGTACCGCACCATCATCCCGCCAAAAAACGCAGGCTTCATCACAACCCGCCGCGCAACATTGAGCGGCAGATCGTCCCTGGTCGCTGCATACGCCGTGGCATAGTCGTCCAGCTTCGCACTTTGCTTTGGGTCCAGCGTCGCAATACCGTCCAGATGCGCGCCTGCGCCCGTGGCCGTCGCCCGAATCTGCTCCGCACGGCCCAGAACGATTGGTTCGGCGATGCCCTCGTCTTTGAGTCGTCTTGCCGCCTTGACGATACGCTCGTCCCGGCCCTCCGGCAGGACCACCGAAAAACCGCGTCCCTGTACCTTCTGCGTACAGCGTTCGATTAAACTTTCTGCTGGCATTAGCTGTCGTCTCCAGTCTCCACAAGTTGCCGTCGATAATTAATGGAATACACCAGCGGATACCGCACAAACGCCTCCAGGGCGTGATATTCCGGCAGGCCGAGCGCGTCGTAGGTCTGTGCCGTGGCGCGGTTGCGTTCGGCCGCCCTTTGCCAGAATTCCCGGTTGTCGTAAGGTCCTGGAAACATCGCCTTGTCCTTCTGGCTTTCGTGCCGAAAGATGGCGTCGCGTTTCCGCCGCGTCTCCTCGGATGATATCGGAATCGCCATGTCGATCTGCTGCGGCTCCCATTCCTGCCATGCCCCCCGATACAGCCAAACCACCGGCCGCGACCCACCGGATGCTGTGTACCCGTCAATGGCCTCCATCGCTGCTTCCAGGCACAAGCGATGCGTGCCATGCGGGTCGGACATGTCCCCCGCCGCAAAGACCACCTCCGGGCGAACTGACTCGATAAGTTGTCTAATGACGGCGACATCCTCACCGCCAATGGACAGCTTCTGGACTCTGCCCGTGTTGTAAAACGGCATATTCAGAAAATGAAGATGATCCTCCTCAATCCCGCAGACCTTCGCCGCCGCAACCGCCTCGCCACGCCGTATCAGGGCCTTGATGTTCTGTATCTCCGGCGAATCGATGTCGCCCGGCTTCTTGCGGTGCAGGTAGGTGTCGATATGCTGCTCGATGCGTGCTGACTCTTCCGGCGCCAATCCGAAGATGGCGTTGAACCCGTGAACAAAATCGGCATGTCGGCTCACATCATGATCAAAAACGCTCAAATACCCGCTGACCATGTACGCGATGTGGACCTCGTGTCCCTGCTCGGCCATGCGTATAAGCGTGCCGCCCATGCAGATCACGTCGTCGTCGGGGTGCGCGCTCAACACAACCACCCGCCGTTTTCCGTTCTTGCCCACCGGCCGATTCGTTATGGTGCCCATCAAACGTCGGAAGATCGTCCGGTTCAGGTCATCGACGCTGCCGCAGGTCTTTACCAGTTCCGCAAGCCCGCTCTCGGCATAATCCTCGGCTGTCAGTTTACTGGTCGCTTTGCCGAGTTTCTGCGACAGCCAGATGACCGCCCGTCGCTGCAAAACATCGTCCCACTGGCAATGACCTGTCAGCCACGGCGTCGCCACCCGTGTCAAACACCCCGCCGCGGCAACGTCAATCGAATACGTGCAGTCGTGATGCTCCTGAAGAAAACTCGCCGCCACGTGCTCATCCAACTCGCCCTCCACGGCGAGCTGCAAAATCCGTGATTTCTGCTCGCCGAATGCCAGCAGGCATATCCGCCGTGCGCTCAGGATCGTGGCGATACCCATGGTGATCGCGCCGTGTGGCACGTACTTCTCGCCGAAGAAGTCGCTGGCCGCGTCCTTTCGCGTGATCGTATCCAGACGCACCAGCCGTGTCCGGCTGTCGCGCGACGAACCCGGCTCATTGAAGCCGATGTGCCCGCTGCGTCCAATGCCCAGAATCTGCAGATCAATGCCGCCGGCCGCGGCGATTTGTCGCTCATACTCCGCACAGAACGATTCCACCTCGTCTTCCCGAAGATCTCCCCGAGGAATATGGATGTTCTCATTCCGGATATTCACATGCTTGAAAAGGTTTTCGTGCATCCACGTGTGATAGGACTGAAGGACCGACGGCTCAATGGGATAATATTCATCCAGGTTGAAGGTGATGACCCGCGACATATCCAGTCTTTCGTCACGATGACGCCGAATCAACTCCGCATAGACATTCACCGGTGTATGGCCCGTGGCGAGTCCGAGTACCGTCGACTTGCCCATCGCGTTGTTGGCCTCGACCAGTTGGGCGATCACCGCGCCCACGGCCCGGCAGGCCTGTTTGTCGTCTTCAAATATCTGTACGGGCACACGTTCCGGATTCAAGAGTATCTCGGCCGCAAAACGGAAAGAAATAGCAACATCTCAATGCACTTTTGAACAATATCCACTACCGTCTCCTGATATGTGATCCACCGAAACCCCCCCCGCTCACACCAATCACACAACAATATATAACACCGAACGTCAAGTTGTCAACGAAAAAAAATAATTATACATCAGACATAGAGTATAAGGCTGTCACGCCAACGGAGCAGTCAATCGTTCCGCCTGAGTCGAAACCCCAAGACAACCCGATTGAGCAATAGCCGCCGCAGGTAGAGACTTAAATGGAATCCGATTAGGGATGCAATCTCCATCGATCTGTAATAATGCAAAGAAATGCTGACTGCTGCTTCATGAACGCAGCAACGCCCCCACTCTATCCCTTTTGGGCGGTCAATCCAAGGGACACTCGTGCGGCCTCACGAAACTTGCTGCAAAGGCTTCGTGCCTTCGGCTTCATACAGGACTTTTCCTTGCTCCAGAATATCTCGTACGAAGTTATCGCCCATTTCAAGGCGATCGACAATCTTCTCAGGCGTTCGCACGATCAGGTCCACAGGAAAGGGCGGCCTCAACTTCATCCTGATTGCAACCGACTGGTCGACGCTTCTGCCCTCAAAAGACAGTATCACCAGGACATCCACATCGGAATCCTATCGGGCAGTTAGCCAAATAACAGCAAAATTCTCTCACTTCTTTCAATTAGATGGGTGGTTCTGTGTCGATGAAGAGACGAGCTTGGCATGCGCACTGCTTTCGCGATGTACATGGTGCCTGCGTCGATGGCGTATCGGGCGGTGCAGCGAGGGGAGTTGGGTTTCGTTTTCCGCCGCCTGTGTTACCGAACGAATCAACTCGCGCCGCAATTGCTGCGGTACGTCGGCGGTCTGTCGTGCGATATTGACCAGCACGCCCGCGGCCGCGGCGCTCAAGAGCATGCTCGTGCCGCCGGCGCTGATGAAGGGCAGCGGTATTCCCTTGGTCGGAAGCACCACGGTTACCACGCCGATGTTGATTGCCGCCTGAATGCTGATCGTCAGCGTAATTCCCGCGGCTAACAGCCTGCCGAACCGGTCCCGACAGCGAACCGCCACGACCAGCCCCATAACCACAAGCGAAGCGAACAAGACGATCACAAACAGTCCGCCGGCAAAGCCCGCTTCTTCGCAGATTATCGAAAAGATAAAATCGGTCGTATCCTCCGGCAGATGGCGGTACTTGGACACGCCCATGCCTAATCCCTCACCCCACATTCTGCCGCTGCTGATGGCGATCAAAGACTGGCTGGCCTGGTACCGAACGTCTGAACTGACCATCTCCGGGTTAAAAAATGCCTTAAGGCGGTTTAAGCGATAGGGCGACGAATAGACCGCCACAAAGAATACCGGCGCCGCCGCTGCGACGGGAACAAAGAAATGCCACCAACTCGCGCCGCCGATGAGCAGCATCATAAACGTCAACATCGCGATAAACGCCGCCGTGCCGAAATCCTGACCCACGATAAGCCCGACCACCACGCCGGCGACCAGGCAGACGGGCACAAACCGCTTCCAGAATCGCTTGATCGTGTCGGAAAAGTAGTCCAGAAACGCCGCCAGAAAGAAGATCATCGACCATTTGGCCAATTCCGATGGCTGAAAGCTGACCGTCGCCGGACCTAACGGAACCAGCAGCCAGCGGCGTGATTCGTTCTTTTCAACGCCAAACAGCAGCACACAAACCAGCAGCACAACGGCAAGACCGAGCATCCAGACTGAAAAGGACTTGAAAGGTCCGTTGCGACTGAAGCTGAATCGCCGGTGGTCGACGCGGGAGGCGATATACATGACCATCACGGCTAATGGGAAGAACATCAGTTGCTTGAGCGTGGTGAATTCATAAAAATGGTGAAAATCATAGTTGCTGCTGACATCGGCGCCCGCGGAGAAGACGAAAACCGTGCCCATGGCCATAAGAACGAGCACGGCCGCTTCGATGGAATAGGCGACTTTGCCGGATGCGATTCTGCCGATCAATCGAAAACCTTCCCTCAAGAGCATAAATTGCTGTTGCTGTCATACTTATGTCGGCAAATTGGCGGGTTTTGCAATAAAGAATATATATCCACACATTCTGTATTCTGCATCTTTGGCGCTATTGGGCTGTTTTCTAATTTGTTCTTCATCTTAAGATTGACAATGCGGTGCTTTTGCGGTCTAATCTCCGGCAGTTTGCAGCACTGCAGAAATTAAACAAGAAATAAGGAGAATCGGGGATGCCCAAACGGAATGACATTAACAAGGTAATGATTATCGGCTCAGGCCCCATCATCATTGGTCAGGCGTGTGAGTTTGATTATTCCGGCACACAGGCGTGCAAGGCCCTTCGCAAGCTGGGCTACGAGATAGTATTGGTGAACTCGAACCCGGCGACGATCATGACGGACCCCGGCATAGCCGACGTAACCTATATCGAGCCGCTGAATCTGGAAACCATAACGAAAATCATCGAAGAAGAGCGCCCCGACGCACTCCTGCCGAATCTTGGCGGCCAGACCGCGCTGAATCTGTCTTCAGAACTTGCCAAAGCCGGCGTGTTGGAGAAATACGGCGTCAAGGTAATAGGTGTGCAGCTTGACGCAATCGAACGCGGGGAGGACAGGATCGAATTCAAGAAGACGATGAACAAACTGGGCATTGAAATGCCCAAGAGCGAGCCGGCGTTCAGTGTTGAGGAGGCTGAGAAGATCGCCAATGATCTTGGCTACCCGGTCGTAATTCGCCCCGCTTACACCATGGGCGGAACTGGCGGAGGACTTGTCTATAATGTGGACGAACTGAGGACCGTTGCCGCACGAGGACTGGCTGCAAGCCTTGTCAACCAAATCCTGGTCGAGGAATCCGTCCTTGGCTGGGAGGAGTTGGAACTGGAAGTCGTTCGAGATGCAAAGAATCAGAAGATAACCGTCTGTTTCATCGAAAATGTCGATGCGATGGGGATACATACGGGAGACTCGTACTGTACGGCGCCGATGCTGACGATCAGCAAGGAACTGCAGCAGAGACTCCAGAAATATTCGTACGATATTGTCGACGCGATAGAGGTCATCGGGGGCACGAATGTTCAATTTGCTCACGACCCCGAAACAGGTCGTGTGGTCGTCATAGAGATCAATCCGAGAACATCCCGGTCGTCGGCGCTTGCTTCAAAGGCGACGGGATTCCCTATCGCCCTTGTGTCTGCGATGTTGGCCGGAGGCCTCACGCTCGACGAAATACCCTACTGGCGCGACGGTACGCTCGAGAAGTATACGCCGTCAGGGGATTACGTCGTGGTTAAGTTCGCCCGCTGGGCGTTTGAGAAGTTCAAAGGCGTCGAGGACAAACTCGGCACACAGATGCGGGCCGTCGGCGAAGTGATGAGCATAGGGAAGAATTACAAGGAAGCCTTTCATAAGGCTATTCGTTCCCTGGAGAACGGAAGACCCGGGCTCGGTTTTGCAAAGAATTTCAACGAACTCCCGCTCGATGAGTTGATGACGCTTGTGAGCACTGCCACAAGCGAGCGCCAGTTCATAATGTACGAAGCCCTTCGCAAAGGAGCCACTCTAAAGCAGTTGTTCGAAAAGACTTCCATCAAGGAATGGTTTATCCAACAGATGGCCGAACTTGTCGAACTGGAAGAGAAATTGTTGAAGTATAAAGGTAAATCGATTCCCGACGACCTTTTGACCCAGGCCAAGAAAGACGGCTTCGCCGATAGCTATCTTGCCCGGATTCTCGACAAGACAGAAGCCATGATTCGCCGACAAAGGATCAAGCTTGGCGTTGTCGAAGGCTGGGAGCCGGTGCCGGTCAGCGGCGTTGAGGATGCGGCCTATTACTTCTCGACATACAATGCTCCGGACAAAGTCGGCACCACGAATAATCGCAAGATTATGGTTCTGGGCGGCGGCCCGAACAGAATCGGCCAAGGTATTGAATTCGACTATTGCTGTGTTCACGCCGCGTTTGCTCTGCGGGACGAAGGTCTGGAAACCATTATGGTCAACTGTAATCCCGAAACCGTTTCAACTGACTATGACACATCCGACAAGCTCTATTTCGAGCCGCTGACCGTAGAGGACGTCTTGAGCATCTATGAGAAGGAAAAGCCCGAAGGGGTCATTGTCCAGTTCGGCGGACAAACACCGCTGAACCTTGCACGGCAACTCGAAGAAGCCGGTGTCAAGATAATCGGCACTTCTCCTGAGACCATTGACCTTGCTGAAGACCGCGACCGCTTCCAGGCAATAATGAAGGAATTGAACATACCGATGTCGGAGTCGGGGATGGCCGGCAACCTTGATGAAGCCTTGGTTGTTGCCGGGCGAATCGGATACCCTTTGATGTTGCGGCCCTCGTATGTACTCGGCGGACGCGGAATGGAAGTTGTCCACGATGAAGATATGCTGCGGCAATACGTAGCCGCCGCTGTGGAAGTAACGCCCGAAAGACCGATTCTGATTGACAAATTCCTCGTCAATGCAATTGAAGCCGAGGCCGACGCCATCGCCGACGGGACAAACGCCTTCGTTCCTGCGGTCATGGAGCATATCGAGCTTGCGGGCATACATTCGGGTGATTCCGCCTGTGTGATCCCGCCGGTGTCAATTCCCCAAAAACACATTGAGACAATTTGCGAATACACCGAGAAGATAGCAATCGAGCTGAATGTCGTCGGCCTGATGAATATGCAATATGCAATTGCCGATGATGTAGTTTATGTTCTTGAAGCCAACCCGAGGGCCTCGCGAACGGTTCCACTGGTCTCCAAAGTATGCGGAATTTCGATGGCCCGAATAGCGACACAGGTCATGCTCGGCAAGAAAATCTCCGATTTGGACTTGCAGCACAAGCATATCCCGCATTTCGGCGTAAAGGAAGCCGTATTCCCGTTCAATATGTTCCATGAAGTCGACCCGATCCTGGGTCCTGAAATGCGATCCACCGGAGAGGTGTTGGGATTGGCTGATTCCTACGGCATGGCTTTTTTCAAGGCCCAGGAAGCAACACAGCAGCAACTGCCCTCGAAGGGAACGGTTCTGATAACGGTTGCCGAACCCGACCAGGAAGCAATCGTCGACACCGCTGAAACCTTCAGCAAACTCGGCTTTAAGATTATGGCAACGGAAGGAACGCACAAGTTTCTGGCTGAAAAAGGCATAGAGACGCAGCACGTTCTTAAAGTGCATGAGGGTAGGCCCAATATTGTCGACGCGATCAAGAACAACCAGATTCAACTGATCGTGAACACTCCGATAGGTAAGCGAAGCCAGCATGACGATTCTTATATCCGAAAAGCGGCCATCAAGTACAAGATACCGTACATCACCACCACAACCGCAGCAGCAGCCACGGCAAAAGGCATCGCTGCAAGACAAAAGGGAGAAGCAGCCGTAAAATCTCTGCAAAGCTATCATGCCGGTATTAGCTGAACTATAGGAAGGCTCGTTGACGCAAAACGCCCCGGGCGACAGACCAGACGCTGGATCCTCTCTCGGCGGGGGAGATTCTGTGTTGTCACCGGGGCAATTGGCCATTGCAATGCCCCGCCCCCTCTTTTCTGACGATTTCTTGAAAACCAGAAATATCCGTGCGATGACTTGCCAAAATGGCATTATTGCGACGAAAAACAGCTATCTGCGTTACCGAAAAGGATGCTAAATATCCTCATTTGCCGTAAAATGGGAACATTCGGGCCGAAAGCGACTTTTCTGCAATATGTCCGGTGGAATTGGCGTTCTATTGTACGGGACTTATTAGTACGGAGTTGATGAAATGGACCATGATAGTCTTATGGGGATAGCTTTGTATGTATGGGAGATTCGCCAGGCCGCCAGGGCCAAGGCGTTGGGGCGTAAGGCCCTCGAAAACGCGATCCTGGAGTTGGGCGACCTCAGGGAAAAAGTGCAGACCATTCACCGGTTCAGCAAGAAGTCCGGCGAGCGAAATTTGTGCGTCACTATCGATTCCCTCTTTCAACTGACCGAAGACGACATACTGGATCGCCTGTCCGCTATTCCCTCATCGGCATACGACTTGCCTCAGTTCGCCGACTGAACAAGTCACATGAGGTCAACAATTTCTCGGGATTGGTATTAGTAGACACTTTCTACGGGCAGTGAAATTTGGAATGTTGTTCCCCGTCCGGTTTCAGATTCGACGTCGATATCGCCGCCGTAAGCTTTGACGATGCGGTTTGCCACGGCTAAGGCCAGACCCGAATCCCAGATTTGCCCTTTGGCCTTGAAGAACGGCTTGAAAATATTCTGCACTTTGTCGGCGGCAATACCTCCGCAGTTGTCGACGAATCTCAAGACCAGTTGCCGCGAGGGAATCTTCATACACGGGACAATATCCATTCCCATGGCGCAAACTTCCAAACCGACGCGTCGGGCGTCTTCGTCGAAGACGGCGATAATCCTGCCTACGATCTGCTGCAGGTCAATGGGTTCGGCTGTCGGGTTGGGAGTGATGTCGGCGGCGGAATAGAAGCTTTTGATAATCTCGTTTGCACGCTCAATCTCTTTCAGGCTGTCGCGAAGTCTCTTGTTTGTGCCGCCATCTGATGAGTCTTCGCCATTTCGTCACGGTATCGGCGCAGTTCCGTTCGAGTCTCCCAGCGGAAGATGCTCAGGATGCGTACGATGCCAAACGCCATCGCCACCGAACAGACGGTGCGAAAGACCTGGACGGGAACGCCGAGATGTTCATCGAAGAGATGGTAGTTGAGAACCGGTGTCAGCAAACGAAAAGAACCGAGCCGCCGATAGCTCAACGGAATAACCCTGGCGCCGAAGTGAACAAGACACAAAAAAGACGTCGGCAGTGTGGCCGCACGGGCTATTTCAAGCACCATCGTGTCGGATGACTGATAGATGAGAATGAACATGTCCAGCCATTCGTTGATGCCGTGCAGGAAACCGAAAACGGCAATGAGGTACAGGTGCTTGGCAAGTGCGAACGTGCTGTTCTTCTTAGGAGACAGCGTAATGGCGAAGCCGAGAATGAAAAACCCCAACCCGTATATAAAGAATACCACTTCCATTGAACAGCTACCCCTATCGCATTTATCGGCCGGATGTCTTTGGCTTTGAATTACAGGCTCAACCTCAAAGCTAGCGGACTCAATGGCATGACAAGCATAGCAGATCGCAACCTGTTGCCAAACAGCAAACCGCCCCGATCGGTCGTTCCCCGCTAACTTAGCAGTTTGGCGGCATCTTTTGCGAAGTAAGTGATAAGA
>JAGHBX010000290.1 GCA_021160785.1 Planctomycetota bacterium
GATGCAGTCAAGGCACAGGTGTATGTCTCGTTTGCGGCAGATTCGGCGCAGCATATCGAGATCGTTGAGCATACCCGTCGACGTCTCACAGTGCACCGCCCAGAGCCATCGGATGTCCGGGCTGTTGTCCATGATTTTTTCAATATCATCGGCGGCAAAAGCATCTCCCCACTCCAAGGTGATCGCGTCAAAGTCAAGACCGAAGCGGTCGGCGCTGTCGATGAGCCTGTTTCCGAATTCTCCGTTGCTCAGGATGAGCCCTCTGCCGCTGCTCAACGACAACTGGCCTGCGATGATATCGTTGGCCATTGTCCCGGAGCCCATGAACATTTCGACGTCTTTGGCGTTGACCAGATTACAAAGAAGCTTCTTCGTCTCGCCGTGAAGATACATAAACTCCTGGCATCGGTGCGAAATGGTTATCTCACTGAACGCCCGACGAACGGAAGGCGCAATATCCACCGGACCCGGCGTCAGGATCACCCGGCCTGTGGAAGGAATCGTCGAAATCTGTATCGCCGGCTTCCTGGAGCGAGCATAGTTTTCCGTAGTCAGGTACATCGGCTGGAACAGCGCACCCTCCGTGCCCACGACCGGGCCGAATTTGACAAAGCCCATGTGCTCATAGAGCTTCTGCTGCTCGAGGATGCCGGAGATAATCGCAATGTCATGCCCTTTATCGACGCAGTATTGCAGCGTCTCTTTCAGCAGGCCGTGGACTACGCGACTGTGCCGCTTGTTCTTCCTTGTCGTCAGCAGTCGCACTTCACAAAGCGAGCGGTAGGGCGGTAGATGCGATTCAAGGTCGGTCAGCTTCTGTTCCAGTGAAAACGGGCGTTTGCTGCGAATCGCTAACATGCCCAACACCTCATTGTCCTCAACACAGATAATATAGGTATTTTCCTTGTGGAATTTATCCACAAGTATCCCCTGCGGATTTCTCTGATGCTGAGGGATCTCTTCGACAAAGGTCTCGTAGTTGAGCCTGTTGATCTGCTCGAACTCCCACGGTTCCGTTGCTATCTTGAAAGTATGTGAACTCGCCATGTTGCCTGCCCCTACTTTTCACTACCTGATATTGCATTTGCCTTTCGGCGACTTTGCTGAAAGACTTCCCGTATGTTGGTCCTGTGAGCACATAAAATGATCATCGTAAGCAGGACAACGCCAAGCATGTCCGGCTTCGGATATTTCATAATAACTGCGGCAACGGGTAAACTCACAACAGCTAATATCCCGCTGACGATGTATTTTCTGGTAGTGAAATACGACAAGGCGCATACCAGCAAAAGCACGGCAAGGAGTCGGTAGTCAAAAACCAGCAGAGCCCCCATCAGGACGGCTACTCCTTTTCCTGCGCGAAAGCCCAACTGGACAGGCCAGATATGCCCGGCTACCACCGCAAGAACCGCCAGCATGACCGCCCACTGCTCAACGTTCAGTATTTGCGCCAAGGCTACTGCAATTGCCGCCTTGAGGATATCCACCGTCAGCGTAATGGCGTAGCCGCTCTTGCCTAATGTTCGTGAGACATTCCTTGCCCCGGTGCTGCCGGTTCCGGACTGGCGGATATCTTTTCCCGTGCGCAGCCTGACCAGGTAGTATCCCGCCGAGATACATCCCAGCAGGTAACTTATACCTATTACAAGAATCTCTTTTCCATAGGTCATATTGGCTCGCTGTCAAACAGTCGGTACGCCTGGCCGACAAATCCCTGTAGATTCTAACGTGTTTTCAGAATGTTTCAACACCTTAAATACTCGCCAGTTCCAATCCCATGTACAAAACGGCAAAGGCTTCTGCAAAACAGCATTATATGGTACATCGGAGGCTTGGCAAGCTTAATTGCCCGTCCACCTCTTACGAACAGCAATTATGGCGGTGTAAACTCCACCCACCGGCCTGGTTTCAATCAAATTGGAGCGATTTAACAGGGACCTGTTAGATGTTGGTTTTGTCAATGTTTTTGGGGTCCTTTTCGTCGTGGTCTGAGAAAATCCAGCCCGAAGGGGGCTTCCTTGAGACGAAGTTTCACGGTTAGATCGCCTTTTTTCAGCGTCAGGCTCTTACGCCAATTTTCCGGGCCTGCCTCCAGGCTCCGCGCAAAACCGTATTCTGTGCCCTCATGCGATGTAACCACCTTGCTCTTTTTCTCGTCGAAGCGATCGAAGCCGCCGGTAATCGAAGCACAATACCAGCGGTAGGGAAACTCATGCTCTTTGAACCACGGGTCAATGGCGGTAATGTCAACGTTGATCGTATTAGGCAGGTCCAGTTCGGTGACCTTAAACGTGATGTCTTTGGTGTAATAGTGCTCGGCGTAGCAGGTTGTTTTCGGCGACCACGCCGCGATATCGGCAATGTCGACCGGGTCCCATCCCGACGGAACGTAGGCATCCAGATACGTCAGGTGAAACGTCGCAGGAGTAAGTTTTTCACAGATCAGCTTTGCAGCCGAATTGACTGTCCACGAGCCAGCCGAGTGGCCGATCAGATGAACGTGCTTGAATCGATTGGGCAGCTTGCTCAGCGCAGCGACAAGCCTGGGACCGGCGATATCGCGTCCATATTTCGCCGCGTCGACGGGGCTGACGACAGCGGCGCCGCCTTTCCAGTCAAAAAACGCGCACACCCATTCGTTGGGATCGGTTCGCTCGACAAAGGCTTGGGCAATGTCCGCCGGCCAATCGCTTGCGCCTTTATCGATCCATCCATGGGTGACCACCACGATTTTGTCGGCGCCGGGGCGAATCTTCACGTCGGACGCCACAACCACATTTGGCTCGCCGGCCGACTCCGGACCGACAATCATGTACTGCACGACAAATGTGCCGGCGTCTGCAATAGACAGCAGCCCCGACTCATCCATGCTGACTTTGACCGGTGCGTAAAGTTCCTTCTTCAAGCCCACCGTCTTCATTAACTTGATGACATCCTGGTTCCGCTCGGCCTTTTTGCGGAGTGCGATGGGTACGATAAGCATCAGAGCCAATAGACACAGCAGCAAAGCAAGCGTTTTCGTTTTGGCCTTTTTCAAATAGTTCCCCTTCCCATCAAATAAAGTTTTGCGCGCAAGCCTCGGACGCTAATCCTGTTGCCGGGCTGTGTCCTCTCTTGCAGCAAGAGCCAGTTTGCGCAGTCCCATTATGTCTAACTTGCCCGTACCCAAAACAGGTATCGCCTCCACTTTTACGTAGTTGTCGCGTTTGGGCTTGAATATATTGGGCAGATCGGCATTTGAAATAATCTCGTGAAGTTTGGCGGGGTCGCAGGCCGAACCCACATACAGTACGACTAATTGCTCGCCTTTTCTGCCGTCGGGGACACTGGTGACCGCCAGGACATGCTCGTGCGCGCCAAGGGCCTTTAGGTATGCTTCCTCGACTTTCAAATGCGGCACCATCTCGCCGCCTATCTTGCTGAATCGCGCCAGCCGGTCGGTAATCGTCAGGAAGCCGTCGGCGTCTATGGCGGCGATATCACCTGTATTGTACCACCCGTCCTGTATGGCTTCGGCGGTTTCATCGGGCATATCGAGATAGCCTAACATCACGTTGGGCCCTTTCACCAGCAGCAGGCCCGGCTCGCCGAGCGGCAAAGGTGTTTTGTCCTCCGGATCGACGATCTTGACAGCCATTCCGGGAATCGGATGGCCGACAGTGCCTGGCTTGTGGCCCACCTGTTTGATGCCGCCTACCTCAACATCGAGTACATTCAGCGAAATCAGCGGCGCAAGTTCCGTCACCCCATAACCCTCCAGGGGCAGAACGCCGAATCTCTTTTCGAACGACTCGGCAAGCCGCACTCTGAGTTTCTCTGCGCCGACAAAAACCAGGCGAAGCGTTGCAAAATCCTCACGCTCGGCGCGTCTGATATAGCTCATGAGAAACGTGGGAGTCGTAATGATTATAGTGGATTTCTCCCGGCGAACGGTTTGCGCGACAAGCTTGCCGTCAAGAGGGTTTGGAACATAGCTTGCAGAAATGCCGGTCAACAAAGGCAGCCACATCGTAAACGTCAGGCCGAACGAATGAAAGAAGGGCAGGCCGGCGCAGAAATCATCATTCGGGTATATCTTGAAAATCATGCGTGCGCTCTCGACGTTCGAGATGATGTTGTGATGACTCAGCATCACGCCTTTGGGCATGCCGGTGCTTCCGGAAGAAAATATTATGGTCGCCACATCGTCCGCCTTGAAATGCGCCGGCCTCGCTAACATTGCCGCGGGCATGAAGCGGGCCTTGATAAATGACTTCCTTTTGACACTGGGCGTGATTTGCTCGATCAGGTCCTCGATAAAAACAAGGCCCGGCATATTTTCATCCATTTTGAGTTTTTCGAGAAAAGCCCTCGACGAGATGATGCACTTGATACCGCATTTGTCGATGGTATAGTCCCTGCCCTGGCGGGAGAGAACATAGCTGATGTTCACCGGGACCCTGCCGCCAATTGTCAGCGCCAGATTTGCAAGAACCGCGCCGCACGACGGCGGAAGCAGGACGCCGACGTTGGTCTGGCCGTCCGTCAGTTTGTCAATCTCGGTCCCCAGCGCGATCGCCGCGGTAAGAGTTCGTCCATAGTTGAGCTTTTTGCCGACAGGGTCGCAAATGCACCGACCGGACCAGTTCTTGCGGGCGGACCGAACGAAAAGCTCTCCTAAGGGTTTTCGTTGAGGTTTCAGCGAATTGAAATAATCGCACGACAGTTCCATTACCGCCTCACGGATATCGGCGGCGCTGGAGGCGGCGTCCATCTCCTTGCCGAAATGAATCGAGACCGGATAAGGAAAACGCCTGGGCAGGGTCGAGAGCAGTTGGCCGTGGTAGTAACTGAAAATGCTGCCCCATGCTCCGCCGATATGAACGGGGATCACCGAATAGGGCGTGTTCTTCATGATCTTCTCGAAGCCGCCCTTGAACCGCTGCAGCAGACCGGTACGCGTTACGCCGCCCTCGGCAAAAATGCAGACAACGTCACCGTCTTTCATAGCCTGGCGGGCCTGACGCAGGGATTCGGCGATCTTCTTGGGCGGGTCGTCGGTTGAAATCGGTATCGCACGCATCAGCTTGCAGAATGGCTTTAGCCACCATGCGCCGGCTATCTTGCGGTCAATCAGAAAGCGGATGCGCCGCTGCTGAGCCGCCGCAAGCAAAGTCCCATCCACCCACGAGACATGATTGGAAACCAGCAGCGTGCCGCCTTCTGAGGGGACATTTTCGCTTCCGACAACTTTGATGCGGTAGCAAAAACGCGCAAGCAGCACAACAATAAGACGCACCAGGAAATCCGGCAAAATAACAATCGTCACAACCGCCAGGGCAAGCGTCAGCACGCCGAGAACAAGAAACGACTGTGCCGCGGAGAATCCCAGGACGGAACTTAGAACATAAAGCAGACCCGCCGACATCAGCACGCCGATCCAGCTCAGGAATCCCGAAGCGGCAATGACCTCGCCGCGAATCTTCGGGGGACTGCGAAGTTGTATAAACGCCTGAAGCGGCACAATGAAAAGACCGGCGCTTACACCGGTAAGAAACGTCAATGCGAACACAAGGTGCTTGAATTGCTCGCTGCCGGCAAAAGCCGTCAGGATGGAGCAGAAGGCAAGCCCGAAAGCCCCCAGGGGGACAATGCCGAATTCGATACTTCGCCCCGACAGGCGTCCTGCCAGATACGAACCCAGACCGATTCCCAATGCCGCAAAACCAAACAGGTAACCGCTTTGCACCTGGTCATACCCTAATGCCTCTATCCCAAATGCAATAAGGTTAATCTGGAGGAAAGCGCCGATCAGCAGGAAATAAGCGGAAGCAAAAACCGCCATCATAAGGTAGCGGTCGCCGCGAACCTCTCTCAGCGGCCTGTAAACATCCTTGAGAAAGAAGATCGAGGCCTTCCTGCCTCCACCGGCCGGAGCCGTTCGTTCTATACGACAACTGCACAGGGCGCCAACAGCCGCTATGACAACGCATACCAGACCGGCTAAAGCATACCGCTCGCCGGTTACCTTTGTCAGAGCCGGGGCCAGCGCAGAGCCGATTACGATGGCAAGATAGGTCAGTCCCTCCAGGAAACTGTTGGCGCGCGAAAGCTGCGCCGAGCCCACCAGTTCCGGAATAATACCCAATTTTGACGGACCGAAGAAAGCGCTCTGGGTGCACATCAAAAACAGGACAACGCAAACGCCTACCGGACTGTCAAGATAGAATGCAAGGCAACCAAGGAGCATCACCAATACTTCGGCGGTCTTTGCGATGACCACGATATTCCGCTTGCTGAATCGGTCGGCCAATTTGCCGGCAAACGGTGTAAACAGCAGAAACGGCACAACAAAGATGGCCGCCACAAGGGATCCGGCGGTACTGGCGCGTTCCTCGCCGAAGACGACGCCAATCAGAAAGAAGATGCTCAGGAATTTGAAGATGTTGTCGTTCAGCGCTCCCAGAAACTGCGTTGCGTTGAACCATGCAAAGGATCCGCCAAGTTGTAGTGTAACGCGTTTCACTATTCCAAATGCCCAACAATGCCGTCCAGCACTATCCGGCGTAGCTCCTTCGATTCGTTGAAAAGTTCATGACGGCCGTCGGCGATCATCGTGACGGCTGCGTTTGGAAATTTGCTCTTAATAAACTTCAGGTTGTATCTGTACGATACGGTCGTATCCTTTGTGCCCTGGATCACCGCGATCGAACGGTCGTCGGGCTCGATAGCCTCCACCTTATCGTTCCAGTCGTAGAGCGCCTTGACCCACTTTAGCGACACTTTCTGGCAGTGCAGTACATCCTTGTATTTGTTGAATTTCAGGAACTCCTTGTCCGAGGAATTCTTCCTTTTGGCTCTCGGTATGCTGTCGGCAAAATTATTGTACAGCTTATAAGCCGCCTCCGACGATTTCCACGCCACGCTTCGCACAAGAGGCGCCGCAAGAACAACGCGATCGAAAAAGTCGCCCTTGCGCACAAGCACATAATCTATCGCAACTGTCCCGCCCGTGCTGAACCCGATCAGGTGGTACGGCCCCTTCGTGAGTTTGCCGACGATCTTCGTATAATCGACAAGGGTCTGGGTATATTCTGAGAAATTGCCAATGACCGCCCGCTCGCCGCTGGAAAGACCGTGCCCCGGCATGTCATAGACGGCAACGGCGTAACCATGTTCCAGAAGATGCCTTATCAGGTGCTTGAACTGTCCGATATGATTCAGATATCCGTGCAGCAAAACGACCGTCGCCTTATACTCTCCGGGCCTGTAGATATTCGCCGCAAGCGTCCATTTGGACGATTTGAACGTCCCGAACAGGTGCTCGACACCTTCGATCCGATCCGTCATATCCAGGCCGTAATAATCGAAATACATCTTCACACAATCCGGATAATCACCCGATCGGACGGATTCCAGAGGCTGCATTTGCTCTTTAATCTTCACGATTCTGTCCTCCATCGCAGCGGCGTCTTTCTCCGGCGGACGTCCGGGGCTGACTGCAATTGCAAGTATGCAAAACAGCAACATTGCTACAATCGGCAATTTCCATCTTCTTCTTTTTGCTTTTGCCATATCGTAGTCCCTTTCACGCCCGGCCCGCCGGGTTGTCAATCAACCGACAATTGATGCTACTGTGCAGGTCTGCTTTTGCCGGACCTGCTCGACAAAAGCCTCCAGTCGCGTCGTCAAGGCCGGGTCGTCCTGGCCGTCGAAACTCAGATTCAAAATCGGCATATCATCGCATTGGGCGCTTATACGCATCGTCTGAGTGCCGACAATCGTCGAAGGCATACAGCCAAACGGCATGACATTGACAATCCCCCCGATTCCGTGATGATGATATTCGATCATCTTGCCGACACTTAAAATCGCTTCGCCCTCGAAAGAATCGTGCAGATACGCCGCCGCCGCGTCTAAGGTCTTTTCCACCGGTTCCTCGGCGAGGCGTCCGAATTTGGCTTCCAGCGGTTTTGCAAGTGTCTTTTCGACCTTGTGCTGAAAACGGTCCTGAAGCGTATTGGACAGCCAGTCCCGCAAATCCATACGCCGCAGCGACTTCTTGCTTCGCATACAATTGGTATAGTAAATCCATTCGGTAAACGGCGCCAGATCGCAAACGGCGCCCAGCCTCTCGAGTCTGTCAACGACCGCTCTGTTGGCGAACGCATGACTGCGTACA
>JAGHBX010000404.1 GCA_021160785.1 Planctomycetota bacterium
GGATGATCCTGAGATCGTAAAGCTGCGGATTCTTTGCCAGGACAGATTGCGACTCTGCGAAGAACATACGGCCAAGATCAATGAACTTCAGGCAGTTGTCAAGGGCTTATGCGGCCCTTCGTGCTCTGGCTCATCGATGGCTCAAGATAATTCTGGCCATGAAACGTACAGGAAGTTGCTACAATGAGGCCGTTTATGTCAGTGATCAAAGGAGGCATTTACTGAAATGTCCGGCGTAAAAAGCGGAATGCTGATTTTTTCCAGACTCCAGTTTGACATAGACCGTCTTCAATACCCCATTTCACATTTGGCTGTGGTCCCATCTTCAGCTTCAATATGCCACCGTCAACCAGTTCACTGTGGTAGAACCACGGCTTGTTCAGCGGTTTGCCGTCCAGCGTTGCGGATTGTACATAGACATTGTCCGGCGAGTTGTTCTCGGTTTCTATGACAAAGCTCTTGTCCGGATAGTAGAACTGGTCCAGGTGAATCACAATGCGATCAAACAGGGGGGAGCCTATTTCATATATGGGCGTGGTCGAGCATCCACCATCCATTTGAAACAGACCTATAGCGCTCATAACGTACCAGGATCCCATCTGGCCCTGGTCCTCATCGCCGGGATAGCCGTTGACCGGACCTGTCCCGTAATACCTATTCATTATTTCACGGGCCCACTTCTGAGTGAGACAGGGCTTCCTGGAATAATTGAAAAGGTACGCGGCCTGCATGTTGGGTTGATTGCCATGGTTGATCGGGTACACAGCGAAGTTGTCGCCAGTTGCATTGAAGGCGGACCGGCGGGACTTCACAAAGCCCTCATCCAATCTGTCGTTGAACTCGTCAAGCCCGATCAGATCGATCAGCCCATGGACATCCTGGGGAACGAAGAACGTGTATTGCCAGGCATTGCCTTCAACGAAACCTTTTGGTGAGTATGGTGAGAAGTCCTTAACCCACGAACCATCAGTGTGTCTCTGGCGCATATAGCCTACGGACGGATCGAATACGTTCTTATAATTGGCCGCCCGTTTCATGAAGTACTTGTAGTCGTCGTTCTTCCCGAGAGCTTTTGCCATCTGTGCCACACACCAGTCATCATAGGCGTACTCAAGTGTATTGGAGACAGGACCTTTCTCGATAGGAACATAGCCCAGTTCCATATAGGGTGCCAACTGGCGATTTCCTACGTGGCCTCCCCCGGGATGTGGGCGACCGGGTGTCATCTGAACATGCCTTATGGCTTCATAAGCCTTCTCGATATCGTAGTCGCGAATTCCTGCCTGATAGGCAGCGACGATAAGTGCGATCTCATGAGAGGCAACCATGATCGAGGAGTACTCCAGGCCTGCAGGACCTTTGGGAAGCCATCCGCCCTTGTCGTGGATTTCAAGCAGAGAGCGAACCCATTTGCTTGTGATGTCAGGCGTTGCGAGGTTCCAGAGCTGGTTAAGATTCCAGAAAGTGTTCCAGAATGCATCGCATCCAAAGACCGGTGAGTCCGGATCGGCCAGATGCTGCACCTTCTCGTACATATCGACGTACTTACCATTGACATCGCTGAGAATTGTACGGGCGCAATATGAGCGGTATAGATTTGTGTAGAATTTGACTCTGTCGGCATAAGTCCCGCCGTAGACCTCGATTTTGCCCAGCAGATTGTTCCACGTCTGCCGGGCTGCACCGCGAGCACGGTCAAAATCCCAGGCGAAAGCAGATGTCTCGACATCAAGGTTTAACCTTGCCTGAGCGATGCTGACAAGCGATATCCCGGTCTTGACTCTGATAATCTCGCCTTCCTCGGTCGCGAAGTTCAAGAACGCTCCGATATCGCCCTTGCCGGTGATACTGTCAGTGTGTTGCCGTATTTCATCACCGAGCCAGCAGCCCATTGACTTGAATGGCTTGTCGAAACGCGCGACGAAGTGGAGGGTGAATTCATTCCATGAGGCATATCGGCCGCTTCGCTGTCTGGAATAGCCTTCTATCTCATTGTCACTTACTTTGGTGATCTTCGCATCCAGTACAGTGTAACCGTACTCAGTAGGCGTTTCGAGGTCAAAGAGAATGCGAGCATCCTCGGTCCGTGGGAAGGTGAATCTCATAAAGCCCGTGCGCGTAGTAGAAGTGAGTTCTGCTTTGATATCGTAGTCGTCCAAAGTAACGCCATAATAGCCGGGCGATGCTATCTCGTTGTTGTGACTGAAGCGGGAGCGATATCCCTTGTCAGGTTCTCTCTCCGAGCCCGGCTTAACCTTCAAGGGTCCGGTGGTTGGCATTACCAGTAGTCCTCCCATGGTCCATGAATGCAGGTGGCTGAAGCCTGCTATGTTCTCAATGAGATATTCGTACCCCGCTTTCCACTGCTGTTGCTGGTTGTCAGGCGACAGCTTGACCATCCCGAAGGGAGTAGACGGCCCTGGATAGAGCATCCACCGGGATGTTGCCGTGCCAAGGAAGGGATCCACCCAGTCGGCAGGCTGGCGCTCTTTTGCCGGCCCACGTGTGACCGTGTTCTTTGCGACTGTCTTGGAGTCCGTGTGTATCTCGACGCTCACAGTCTCTACGCTCTTGGCGATGGGAAGAGCAACCTCGATGGTCTGTTCCCCCTGTCTCAGCTTCAACGGCCTCGGTGGCAGACCCGTCACAACAAGGGTCTGAGCCTCAGGTTCTCCAATCTGCATTAGATCAAGCCACATCCGCTGAACGAGCCTGTCATTCTCGCGGTCGGCAAATGAATCGATGCGTACAGATCGCAACAGAGTCCCGGAACATTCGGCGAGCTTGACTGAGGTGGGTGTTTCGAGACCCAGCCAATCGTAGAGTATCCAGCTTCCTGAAAGCGTTGTGATAGTGATTTCGTTAAGACCCTCTCTGAGATGGGATGCGGGAAAATCGATTGAGAAGCAATGTTCTTTCCCAGCGGAGGGATCGCCGAATATCGAGGCATCTGAGGCGCCCTTTGGAGGCAAATGATTGTAGTGTCTTCCGTTGATGTTGATTTGCAGGGCTGGCGGATTGACGCTGTGTGTATCGACCAAGTCGAAGAGCAAACAGCATTGATCGGAAGATGAAACCGACTTGAGAGTGAAAAAAACTGTGAACGTGTGACGATCAGCGCCTGCCCAATGATCGTCAGGTCCGGGCTGTGCATAAGGCCAGTCCTGCTTCGGACTGGATCTGCTTATGATGTAGCAAGCGTCTGTACTGTATGCAGCGTACCCGTTCGGTCCATCGCGAAACTCGCTTGTATCGTTGTCGTCCTTTCCGATCTGCCACAAGAGTCCTGAATTTGCGTGTACAGTGGACGGCGCCAAGAGAGCGATAGGAAGACAAATAATGAAAATGTTCAATTTCATGCGGTATGCAACCATGTGCTTGGCTCCTCAATAATGAAGACAGACAATTTAATTCCCAACAAGGCGGCTTTAGCCGCGTCCGGTACAAAAATATATAGCTGCTTCAAATCATATCTCAATGTTAACACTTAATCCTTGCTTTTGAGAATAATTAAAGGGGTCAGACCCCAATTTCGGTCTAAGGCTTTCGCGAGACGCCGGACGATTTGCGGCAGTTTCTCGGCAAGATCATTGTTCTCCAGTGGGTCCTGCTTGAGATCAAACAAAAGAAATCTTTCTTTCGAAGGTCTCTCGTCAGCCTTGTTCTTGTTATTTTTCTTCTTTGCCTGCCCACCTGAGTACTTGATCAGTTTGTACCTGCCGTCGAAGACAAGCCGCCAGGAACCGAGTCCTGAACGAACGAGTTTTCGATGCTCGTCGGTCTTTCCTTCGAGCAGGGGTTTCAGCGAACGGCTGTCCATCTGCGCGGGCGCAGGCAATCCTGCATAATCCACAAAAGTCGCTGCAAGGTCCATCGTAGTCGTCGGGTCTTCGTAAACCTTTCCCCGGCTCACGCCCGGGCCGCTTATGACCAGCGGGACACCGACCGCGGGCTGCCAGGGAACACTCTTGCCCCAGCGGCTCTTATCGCCCAACATCTCACCGTGGTCGCTCGAATAGACGATCAGCGTATTTTCATACTCGCCGCGCTTCTTCAACTCCTCAATATAAACACCCAACCAGCGGTCGATATTCTCGATCATGGCCGAATAGTTCTGTCGAATCTCATTGTGTTTCGCGACGCCGATATTGGTGCTCCCATTGGGCGGCGGAAATTCCACACCCTTCCACCTGTCCTTCATTCGTTTTGTGATGTCCATGGGCTCGTGCGGACCGTTGAAATTGATCTGCAGGAACCACGGCTTGCCCTTTGGCGCCTGCCGGATAAGCTCCAGCCCGTTTTGAGCGATCCAGTTATCGACATACGCCTCGTCCGGCAGGGCGGTAGGCTCTGTGCTTTTGTAGTTGCTGCGGCCGGCGAAATCATTGACATGAACCATCGCAAGCTTTCTGCCCTCCAGAAACGCCATGTAAGGCCCAACCGTCTTGCGTCGATACGCACCCACGCCGTCATGCTTGCCGCCGTTGTCTATGCCGTCGGAAAAACCCCAAAGATCGAGCTTGTCCTTGCCGCCGGCAACCTGCTTTCCATCCCTGCCCCAACTCTTGGACGGCTTGGCTAAATCGAACTTGCCGCATCCCGTCACGTGATAGCCCGACTCTCTCAGCAGCGTATAAAACGTGGTCTGCTCAACCGGATAATTCTGACCGTTCGACGCCACGCCGCACCGGTCATATTCCCTGCCCGACGCCAGACATGCTCGCGACGGTGCACACAACGGCGACGGACAAAGCGCATTGGCAAAGCGCACCCCGCCCCCGGCAAGCGCGTCGAGATTTGGCGTCCTTGCCGGCAGATCGGGATTCAAACCGAGCCAGTCAAAGCGATGCTGATCGGGAAAAAAGAACAGAATATTCGGCCGCTTGTCCGCCCGGGCATAGAGCCTTTGTCCGCAAACATCCGGCAAAGCAATCACCGCCGCCGTCAGACCGGCCGTCCTCAAAAACTCCCTGCGATTTAGTGATCGCATCTGCATAATTGCTCTCCTTATTTCCTGTCAGTATTTCAGGTTTAATCCCAGTATTGTTCCACCCGCTTCAGGAGTTCCGGGTACTTCTCATCCGTGTCGCCATATTTGTTCTTAAGGACGCCGAGTTGCCCTTTGATATCTTTCACCACCGACGCATAGATCGGCTTTCCGTACACATTCTGCAATTCGTGCGGATCTTTTTCGAGGTTATACAACTCCCATCCGACGCCGGTCGGTTTCTTCTGAGCCCCCTTGACGCCTAATCCCAACCCGTAGAAGAAAATCAGCTTGTATCGCTTCGTCCGAATCCCCAGATGCGCAGGCCGAGAGCCGTGCAGCCAGTAACGATAGTACATCGCCTTTCGCCAGCCCGCGGGCGTTCGCCCGAGGAGGTTCGCCCGAAAACTCACGCCTTGCATAGACTTAGCCTTCTCGGCCCCTGCATAATCCAGCATCAGCGGCGCAAAATCGATATTCAGCACCATATCCTCGCTCACCGACCCCGCCGCAATCTCCCCGGGATACCGAACAATAAACGGCATCCGCAGCGACTCCTCAAAAATCCACCGCTTATCAATATAGTTGTGCTCGCCGAGAAAATACCCCTGGTCCGACGTGTAAATGACAACCGTCTCCCGCGCAAGCCCGTGGGCATCCAGGTACTTCAGCAGCCGTCCCACATTCTCGTCAATGCTCGCCACACAGCGAAGGTAATCCCGCACCAGTTTCTGGTACGCCGCCTTCTTGCGCTGCCGCGGTGTCATCCGCTTAGTCTCCAGCGTTCCCGTAGGATAGTTTTTTCGTTCCATTCGGCCCGCCATTGTCTCGATCATCAACCCGTATTCACGCGATCCGTCCGAACGATGCGACTTGTCTTCCCAAAGGCTCTCCGGCTCAGGAAACGTAACCCCATCATACAATGTCTTATGACGTTCGGCAAAATCCCACGGCTCATGACAGTTCTTGTAATGCGTCATCAGGCAAAACGGCTTGTCCGGATCGCGCCCTTTGAGCCACTTCAACGAAAGATCGGTGATGATATCCGTGGAGAATCCCTCATAGCGTTTCGACCCGCCGCCTTTTTCCTTAAGCACCGGATTATGATACTTCCCCTGTCCGGGCAATACGTTGTAATAGTCAAACCCCGTCGGCTCGGTCTTAAGGTGCCACTTGCCGATAACCGCCGTTTGATACCCCGCATCCTGAAGAAGCCCGCCGACGTGCACTTTTTTCGGATCGAGCGAGTCGGCCAGACCGTATACACCGTTGATATGGCTGTATTGTCCCGTAAGAATCGACGCCCGGCTGGGCACACAGATTGAGTTCGTACAGAAACAATTCTCCAATCGCATCCCCTCTTTCGCAATCCGGTCAATGTGCGGCGTGCGCCCATACTGCGACAGCCGCCGCTTATAACACCCTATCGTGTTCACACTGTGATCGTCGGACATGATAAACAGGATATTGGGCCGCCGCTGGGACCGATTCGCTCCGGCAGCCGGCCTCGGCAGACCAGGCATAATCACCGCCGCCGCAAACCCCCAGGCCCTTATAAAATCACGTCTCGTATAAGCCATCGCAATTATCCCAGCAAACTTAAACTTAGAGCGTCTAACAAAATGAAATGATACACGGGCATCTTGCCCGTGTATCATGGGCAAGATGCCCATGCCACATAAAAACCCTCATTTTGTTAGAGGCTCTTAAAACTCCACTCGCGGAAATTCACATGTAAAGGACTAAAGGGTATACCCATGTTTCTCCATGTATTTTTTTAGATATGCGGCAAGATACGGATATTCGTCGAATTTCACCGGTTTATCGGTAAATCGCGGGTCTTCGGTTTCTTTCAGGTACGCCGCCAGTTTTTCGCGTAGTTTCTTGACAGTGCCGGCGTACCCAGGGTCGTTAGCAAGGTTGCTCACCTGGTCCGGATCCTTTTGGCAGTCATAGAGTTCTATCGCCGGGCGTTTGCCAAAGCAGACGTCATAGAACCTCGCCAGCTTCGGGTCATCCTTGCTTTTCATTATGAACGACTTTGTTGGGCCGTTATCACAGTCGGCATAGCTGCCCATCGGATGCGTACTGCCTTCGGGTACGCCCGCCGGCCAGCGGTCCGGCTCAAGGTTCCAGATGAGCAGCCACTTGTCGGTGCGGATAGCACGCGACGGGTAGCCCGCCATGGAAGGCATTTTTTGCGCAGGAACGTGGCGTTCACGGCCAAAGACCATGAAGTCGCGTTTTCCATCCATGCGCCCCTGGCCCTTTTTACAAAGTACGTCCAGCAGAGACTTGCCTGTCATCTCTTTCGGCGCCTCGATCCCGGCCGCTTCCAGAAATGTCGGAGCAAGGTCTGTCAGGGAAGTATAATCTGTTAATCTCCGATCCGGCGGCACTTTCTCGCCCCACCGAATTGCTAACGGCACTCGCGACCCCCAATCGTAGAGGTTACCTTTACAGCGCGGAAACGGCATACCGTGATCGCCGGTCATCACTATTATAGTGTTGTCCAGTTGCCCCGCCCGTTCGATAAGCTTCAAAGCTTCGCTAACATCATTGTCCCAACGCTGCACCTCGAAGTAATAGTCCGCAATATCGCTCCGCACTTCCCTCTCGTCCGGCAAAAATGCCGGCACATGCACCTTATCGACATCTATTCCACTTTTCGCCCCGCTGCCTTTAACATACCCGCGATGTGGATCGCTCGTGCCGAACCAGAAGCTAAACGGCTTGGCTTTATCCCGCCGGCGCATGAATTCTTCAAAGCTGCTCGCCGGTCCGCAGGGGTGCTCCTTATAGCCGCCGACACTCGCATCACCCGGCCCCCATGCTTTGCGCCAGTGCCCGATCTCGTATCCTGCATCCCTCAGAAGGTACATAAAGTTCGGGCGATTGACGTCCAAAGTGCCGTACAGATTCGCACCCGCATCAAGCCGATAAAACTGCTGACCCGTCAGGACAGAGTTGCGGCAGGGCGTACATGACGGGCTGGATATATGGGCATACTCAAAAAGCACACCCTCCTTCGCCAGCCGGTCAAACGTCGGAGTCTTTACAACTTTATCGCCACACACCCCAGCATGAGGCCAGCCCCAGTCATCCGCCAGGGCAAACAAAATATTAGGCCTTCGTCCGACCGGCCTCTTGGCCCCCGCCGCACAACCAAAAAAAGACAAACCAGCCAACCCCAAACCCGTTCTTTGCAAAAAAGCACGCCGACTAAAACTATCTCTGGTCATCGTATACATCTTCCTTTCCGTTTGAATTAAAGGGCAGACCTCTTTAATTATTCCTTCCTTTGCTAATTATGCTGTGGTAACGTCGATAGCGAATGGGGGGTTACCATTCAAACGAAAACTCATGTTGTGGGTAATCTATTGTAATGAGATAATCGGCAAGAAAATCGTCAACCCCCAGAAGTACGCTGTGGAAATTGGTATGGATCTTCTCGCCTTTTGCATCTTCAAACCTTGCAGGTACAACATCCACTAACATCCGTGTCTTGTGTATTACTATTTCTGAGCCAATGGAGACAACCATTGGCCGGGTTTCTAATTATTACTGCCAATAATGGGCGTTCTGGAGCCCACGGGGAAAGGGAAGTAAATGGGAAGGTGAAAGAAGGCATTCAGTATAAATTGATAGAATTCTTTTTAGGGACGAACACCACAACAGGATTCAAGAAACCTTGCTTGATAGCATCCTGTCGTACTTTGGACGGACTTTTCCCGTGAGCAATTACACTATTGTTGTTAAATGTGGCCATTGCAACGAAACAACCGGACAAATTCTTGTCCCTGACTATGACTTTTCCCTTCATATCTCCCTCTACTTTTACATGTCAATTATATAATATACTTCGCTCCAGTCAAGCCAAAAGTTCACTTTCCCCCCAATCCGTTTAGGTTCTCCTTTACTTTGGGCAAACTTATCGGACAGTCCTTTTGACCCAGTACAATAAATATACGCCACATACTGCATATATTTATTGTACTGGGCATATCGACTCATTTCAAGGGGAAAATTATTTTTTTTCGTCAATCCCTGCATATACGTATATGCGAATAATTAAGGTTCATCGCGGAATACCGGGGACCTGAACCATAATTAGGGGTCAGGCCACAATTTCCCCCTTTAGTTATTCGCGGGCTTGGCGGCTTTTCGGGTTATTACAGGAATATTCTCAATGCCAATGGGTCTTCTTCCTTTGGGTGCACTCCGTCCACTTGCCTTCAAGTTGCCAAGCAACGCCTGAAGTTCTTTCCGTTTCTGGGATTCCTCGAAGAAAAGGTTGGTGGTTTCACCGGGATCGTTGCCCAGATGAAATAGTTGACCGGTCGCATTGGGTGCTGTTTCAGGCAGAAGGTATTGAGCCATAAAGCCCTTCGAGTAGTTGTTACCTCCTGACAACATGTGATCGAGATATTTCCATTGGCCCTGTCGTATCTGAAACTCTCCTCTGAAACTCTGTGTGAGCATATACGGCCTGATGGGTTCATCGTCGTCCTGGGTTCCCAGCATGGCGGGCAACATATCATAACTGTCCGCAGCATCTTTATCCTTCAACTTATATCCAACAACAGATGCTAATGTGGCAAAGATATCCGTAGTGTTGGTCATTTGCTTTGAAACCTGTCCCGCGGCAATGGCCCGAGGCCAGCGTGCGATGAAGGGGATTCGGTGGCCTCCTTCCCAGCCGTCACGTTTCATGCCCCGCCATCCGCCGGAAGCATCGTGATCGTATTCCTGTAACATGCGATGATAGTGAACTGTTTCGGCACCGTTGTCGGAGTTAAAAAGCACGAGGGTGTTCTCGTCGATGCCCAGTTCATCCAGCTTATCGAGCAATCGCCCCACCAGTACATCCAGCTCCCAAACAAAATCTCCCCTGGGTCCGCCTTCGGTCTTGCCCCGGAACTCTTTTGCCGGCAGCACGGGAGCATGGGCAATCTGTGTGCATAAGACCGCGAAGAATGGTTTGTCCGGGTGGCGGTCGAGGTGATTTTCAATGAATTTCACGGTTTTGGCATAGAAGATTTTGTCGGCATTGGCAAAATCATACCCCACTGACATGAATCCTTCGTCATTGTCCCACAGCCATCCGTTCAGGTTGTCCAGGTTGCTGCGTCGATGCACCACAGTAGCCGGCACCTTGACCATGCCGTTTTCGATGTACACATAAAGAGGGTCGGTGTTGGGACAGTTGGGCGTGATGAACGACTCATCAAATCCCCTGTTATTGGGGCCGTCTATAAGAGGAGTGCTCTTTTCGTAGTTGATCAGCTTGGAATTGGCAAAACCGCCCCCGAGTCGTTTGCCATTATCATCGTACCAGGTGAGCCCCACATGCCACTTGCCAAACACACCGGTCCGGTAGCCTTTCGCCCGTAACATATCGCCCAGGGTCAACGTGCCCGGTTTGAGATAACTGGGTCCGCCCGGACCTTCAAACGCACCGCCGCCTCTGCCTGTGGACCGGAATATCTGTTGGCCGGAAAAGAGTCCGTAACGCGAAGGCGAGCAGATAGTAGACGGACTGTGCGCATCTGTGAACATGACGCCTTCTCTTGCCATTTGATCAATGCGAGGCGTCTGGTACGCTGCCTTTGGATTGTAAATGGAGAGATCTCCAGAGCCCAGATCATCGGTATAGACAATGACGATATTGGGCAGTTCCGCAGCGGTACACCGCATTGCCATCGCAGACAAAACGAGTACAGCAAAAATCATTGAATAGACTGATCTAATCATGTTGTCCACCTATGCTATATATACATTATCGTTGTGAAGCAGTTTGTGGCGCCACGTCCAACTTCCACCTCTCGATGGCCGCTTTCATTTCTTGAGTGCGCTTTGGGTATTTGTCTGCAATGTTTGTTGTTTCCTTGATATCCTTACTCAAATCGTACAACTCAACAACATCTCCCTTGGTTTGCATCTTCCAGTGTTTGTCGCGCATTGCCGTGCCCAACTTGGGTTCGTATCCAAAGAATATGCGTCGGTCCGGCAAGTCGGCTTGATTGAGCAAGTGATCCGCCATACTTATCCCATCAAACTTACGCTGCCTGGAAACGTCGATACCCGCGATATCCATGACTGTTGGCAGGAGGTCCATTCCCGCTGTCAGCTCATCGGATGTCCAACCCGCCTTGATGTGTCCCGGCCATCTGGCAACTGCGGGGACGCGGTGTCCTCCCTCGTAATTGCTGAATTTGCCGCCTCGGTAAGGTCGAACATTCCCGCCAATATGCACCGCGCCATTGTCGGAGAAGAAGAATACAAAAGTGTTCTCATCGAGGTCATGTTTTTTGAGTGTATCCAGTATCCTGCCCACACCTTTGTCGAGTTCCTGCAACATGATCCTGTACTTGGAACGCACAACTTCTCTGTCACGTTCTCTGACCTTCGGTCTGTTTTCAGGCGTATCGGCAGGTGTCTGGTAAGGATTGTGCACGGCCGCATGAGACACGTACAGGAAGAATGGGTTGTCCTTGTTGCGTTCAATGAAGTCAACGGATCGCTCCGTAATAATATGCGTGGTATAACCCTTTTGCTCTTCGACCTTCGTGCCGTTCATCCAGTTGCCATGCCTGTGATAATCGCTTCCACCGATCAGGAAACCCACAAATTCGTCAAATCCATGATTGGTGGGATTGTGACGAAGATCCGTACCGCAATGCCACTTGCCGAATATCGCCGTTTTGTAGCCTGCGTTTTTCATTAAACCGGAAATGGTGACTTCAGAGGGTTCCAGGCCATTCTTGTCACGAGTCCCAACAATCACATCCACAATCCCCACACGCTGTTGATATCGACCTGTCATGAAGGCGGTTCGAGTAGGACTGCAAACTGAACTGTTGGAGTGAAAGTCTGTGAACCTGACACCCTCCCGGGCCATTTGGTCGATTCGAGGCGTTTTGATCCAACCATCATAAAGGCTCATGTCACCACAACCTAGATCATCAGCCAGGATAATAATGACGTTGGGTCTTCTGCTTGCCGGTTTCGTCTTGCCTGGCTGATCGGCTGCAGCGACGGAAGCCGCAACTACAACAGCCAGAATCGTAATATATATTGGTTTTTGCATAACAGTTCATCCTTCCATCAGAATAACTAAAGAAACTATGAAAGCCGGATGCCCGGAGACGTCAAGTTTAGTATAATCGTCTCCACGTGGTCGTCGCTGGGACACCACAAAAAATTTGTTTTGGAAATTTTTATTAAGGAGCATCCGGCCATGA
>JAGHBX010000485.1 GCA_021160785.1 Planctomycetota bacterium
AAAAACGCCTTCGCCAAAGAAATACCCAGTATAAACTCCGCAATTGAAAAAAACAACGCAAAAGGAGAAAAAAACTGTATTCCAAAACAAGTCATGGCGGCATGCCTCGTGAGACCGCCAGGCCGATATAGCTGCTTGAAAACAGGCGGTTCCTTCGATATAATCGTATTATGATGGAACGCAAACTGCCGCAAATGACTCTTTTTGAGAAGTATCTCTCGAAGCTGCCGCTGATTGCACTGCTCGCCGCAAACGCCCTGCCGCTTGTCGGCGTGTTGTTTTTCCAATGGGATGCTTTTTTGCTTGTAATACTCTACTGGGCCGAAAACGTCGCCGTCGGCTTCTACAATATTCTCAAAATGGCAACGCGGAAGGTCGACCACCCCGCCGAGCACTTAGGCAAGCTGTTCCAGATACCGTTCTTCACAATTCACTACGGAGGCTTTACCGGTATTCACGGGATATTTGTGTTGGCAATGTTTGGCAAGGAAGGTGATGTATTCGGCAAAGGCCCCGACTGGCCGTGTTTTCTCGCCTTCGTGCAGATACTGTTTCATACCATAGCACAGGCATACCACGCGATACCACCGAATGCACGCTGGGTGATCGCCGCAATGTTCGTCAGCCACGGCATCTCGTTTGGCTATAATTACCTGTACAAGGGCGAGTATGCAAGAATCAGCGGCGAAAAGCTCATGATGCAGCCCTACGCACGCATAGTCGTAATGCACATTGCGATCATCTTCGGCGGTTTTCTAACAGTCGCCTTAGGCTCGCCCATCGGACTGCTCGTAATGCTCGTCATCCTAAAGACGACAATCGATGTCGCCCTCCACAAAAGACAGCACAGAACCGGTCCGGCGTTTTAGCTTGCTTCGGAACTTGCAAACTCCATTCCGGGCTTGCTGAACATTACATGGTTGTGATAGGTCGCGTATTCGGTAACGATCGCGCCGGTCTTGCCCGCCCTTTGAGCATGCCACGACTCCGGGTCCTGGAGCGTATAGAGCTTGCCGCTTTTGGCCGTCCGCTTAGCCACATACTTTGACTTGAACCAATCCTCACCAAAGCCCCACGGCTGCTCCGCCTTCGGCATATCGCTGATCAGCGTCTCGTCGCCTGCGCCCTTGTACTCACCGAAAAACTCCACCTCGCCGTAACGCACCAGCCACGATTCCATCTTAGGCGCGTATCCCTCCGCACCGCCCAAATGACGATGCTCCGGCAGCATCTGGCCGGGAAGCAGGAAAATCTCATGCCCCAGGTAGCCGTAGTTCTTGTCCGCAAAATCACCTTTGTAGGCCTTGGCTCCGCTTTGGGCGTAAGTGCCCTTGGCGTTAATCCAGAAGATCCCCCCCATGCCGAGCTTCGTGCAATCGCGCTGCATGAAGTCGCACACCCAGAACTCCTCGCTCTTGAGAACGTCCGAGATCGGATAGCTGTAATACTCCATCATCTGGTAGTAGGCTTCTTTCGCCTTGTCGGCGTTGAACGAGCCATCTGCATTGTAGAAGTGTTCGGTGGGATAGTTCAGAACTGATACTTTTTTTGCCATTTCACATTCCTCATCTTCGCATCCGCCCGCGCCGATCGCCAATGAAGCGGCGACACCCGCGGCGGTGCCCATCATTTGTCTTCGGTTCAATTTCATTACAAACTCTCCTTTCAAAGACTACTTCTTTTCGTTCTTAAACGTGTTGTACATATCGAACGCTTTTTCCGGTTTCTCGTTTTGGTGGACAACGGTTTTCACCGCCTGAACCATCGCCAGCGGATCTTCGGCTAAGAAGATATTCCGTCCCATGTCCACACCCAACGCACCCTGGTCGATTGCCTTGTACGCCATCTTCAGCGCGTCTAATTCGGGCAGTTTCTTCCCGCCGGCGATAACGATCGGCACGGGGCAGCCGGCGACGACCTCGTCGAAGCCCGGCTCGCAGTAGTACGTCTTGACGAAGTGAGCGCCGTTTTCAGCGATTACCCGCGTCGCAAGGCCCAGGTAACGAGAATCGCGAACCATCGCTTTTCCCACCGCCGTCACGCCAAGCGTTGGAATCCCGTGGCGATTGCCCTCGTTGATCAGATACGACAGGTTCGCCAACGTTTCCTTTTCGTATTCGGCGCCGATACACACCTGGCACGTAATCGCAGATGCGTTCATCCGCACCGAGTCCTCGATAGTAACCCCGATCACCTCGTTGCTCAGGTCCTTCAACAGCGTCGCTCCCGTGCTGGACCGCATAACAAACGGCTTGCTCATCGTCGGATCGATACAGGACTGAATCCCACCGCGCGTACACATCAGACAATCCACGTGCTCAATCAGCGGCGGAATACTCAGATCGATCCGCTCAATGCCCGACGTCGGCCCCATGATATAGCCGTGATCGAAAGCTAACATAACAGTTCGGCCGGTTTTCGGATTGAATATCCGCGACAGCCGATTCTTCATCCCCCAGCTCAGGTGCGCTGCGCCCTTCAGGAAGAAACCGCCCGTCTCGACCGGAACACCGATCCCAAAATCTTTCTCTTTCCCTTTACTCTTATCCGCATCGGGCATTACCTGACTCCTTCAATGAAACCTTTGAATATAAGTGAAACCGAAGTCGCGCCGGGGTCCGCATTACCGACGCTCTTTTCGCCGATATTCTTCGCCCTGCCAAACCTCGCCTGCATATCCTTTGTCGCCGCAGCGCCTTCTTCAGCAGCCGCCGCGCCTCTCTCCAACGCATCCGCTATACCCGCCCCATCGTCGACGGCCTGTTGCACCGCTTCAACCGCCGGCACAAGCGCGTCGAGCATAGTCTTGTCGCCGAGCTTCGCCCTGGTAAGCGCCTTCACCGAAGCTAATCCCGCCTCGAACATCGCCGCAAGCGTCGCCGCATCGATAGTGTCCTTGCCGTCGGCAGGCTCGCTCATCCCGCCAAAGAAACTCCCGAACAAAGGCCCTGCCGCACCGCCGTCAACACCCATAACCGCCCAGCCGATATCGCTCAAAAGCGTCTTGATCTCGCCGCCCTTCGACTCATCGATAGTCTTCGCCACGATACCCATCCCCCGCAACATCGTCGTGCCATGATCGCCGTCGCCGCCGAACGAATCTAATTTGCCCAACATCTCATGATTATCCTCGATCTGCCCGACAGCACTCCGCAACATCCCCACCAGCTCATTGTAACCGATAGTCTCTGTCATGATTTAGTTTTTAGCCCATAGTATTCAGCATTTAGTCGCATAAAGCGGCCCCACCCCGCCGCAGGCTAATCATACTACACGCCCGGCCACACAATTTCAAGACCCCACCCAAAATCCCCAGGGCAACCGCATCTAAATCCCCAACAGTTTTTGTATGTATTTTTCGTCCCAGCCCGCTTTGTTTCGCTTTGCTTTGATGCTGCACTTGGCTGTTTCTTCCTGTTTTAGCAGGTT
>JAGHBX010000421.1 GCA_021160785.1 Planctomycetota bacterium
GGACTAATATATAGCAGCAAACAGGAGTTCTTGGGCTACAGTTAAGTTTTTCTTGGTATTCTTATGGAGAAAGGGGTGATGAGAATGTGGGTCCGCAGTTATTTTTCAATCCTTGCGTGCATGTCTGTTCTGTTAACAAGTACCGTGGTTAATGGTGCGACGAATCTGGTTTTTTACGTGTCGCTGGATGATGAGATTTCGATTACGGCCAGCGGCGGGGAGATCGTGAACGGGCCGGGTGTTTTCGTTCCCAGGGTAGAGGGTGCGGCATTTGGCGGCAACGGCAGTGTTTATGCGAATTGGGACAACGACGATGTGGGCGGTTTGTTCGAGGGGTGGGATGACGATGCCGGTTCTACGATCGATTTGTACTTCCGTGGAGACCACTGGGACAGCCATTCCGGCGATTCGGGATTCTGGTCGGTTGTGGACCGATACGGCGGCAATGACGGTTACTACATCTTATCAGTGCGTGACGGGAAGTTACGTTTTCCGTACAAAGATTCCTATAACGGTTATGCCGAAGCTCCGCATCTGACCGGTATTACGCTGGCCAACAATGTCACCTATCGCTTGACCGTACGTCAATTTGACACCGACTTTGAGGTGTATCTTGACGGCGGCGCTTACAGCAACAGTTCCCCTGTTTATTCAGAGAACACATGGAACGAGACTATTGCTTTCCCGCAAAATAATACCGGGTCTCCCGGGCGTCAGATGAGTGTTGGCGATCGTGCAATTTTTGGCGGTTTGCTCCAGAGCGGTGAGTGGGTTGATGAGATTCGTGTTTATAACGGTTTTTATTCGCCTGCGGAGTTGGATGTTCCTTTGGTGAAAGGTCATTACCCGGCGGACGGTGCGGAGAATATTCCGGCTGATACTTTTTTGAGCTGGAATCCGCCGGAGGATCGTTTGCTGGATGAGAAGCCTGCGCGTTACAATGTTTATTTCGGGTCCGAGCCGAATGAGCTGAGCCCTCATTTTAATTTTGCCCTGGTGTCGGAGAGCCAGGAGGAGACCTTCTATAATCCTGGGGATGAGGTTGCCCTGGAGATGTTGACGGATTACTACTGGCGGGTCGATGTGGTCGATCCCAATAACGGTGTGCCTGTTGTTTATACTTGCGGTGCGGCCGATCCCAATTTTGATCCGTCTGTTGTTTATACGTGTGACCTGCTGCATTTTACGACGGTTCCGCCCAAGGCTACCGTCCCGGTTCCGGAAGACGGGGCGACAGGAGTGGCTCAGAATGTGATGTTGCGCTGGAACTCGGGTTACGGCGCGGACGAGCACGACATTTACCTCGATCCGAACGAGTTGTTAGTGGCGGCGGGGGACGATTCGGTTCGTTTGCCTCGTCAGAGCGGTACGAGCTATGTTTGCGATCTGGCGTGGGAGACGGAGTATTTCTGGCGTGTTGACGAGGTGTTCGCCGGCGCGGGTGAACCCGAGGCGGGTGATGTGTGGAGCTTTACTACGGGCACGCCGGAGTGTGAGTTCGAGTTGGGAGGCGATGTGAACAAAGATTGCGCGGTGAACCTGGAGGATCTGGCGATTATGGCGATGAACTGGCTGCAGTGCAATCTTACCAATGGGAATTGTCCGTAAGGAAGATAGAGAAGTTTTTTGGTGTGTTGCCAAGAAATAAAGTAGTTGCGTAAAGCAGTTTTAACGTTAATGAGGGAAAGGTGGTGGAAGATGGCAAGAAAGATTTTTATAGTTTCTGCGTTTGTGTCGCTGCTGTTGTTTAGCGGGTTGGCAAGCGCTCAGGCGCCGGTGTGGTCGAACACGTTGGAGAGTGATGCTACCAGTACGGTCGATGGCGGTGAAATTGTGAACCCGCCTTCGAGTTACGTACCCGGTTCGCATGGTATGGCCTTTGCCGGAAACGGCAGTGTCCAGGCCAGTTGGGACAACGCCGATGTCGCATCTATTTTTGACGGCATATGGGACAACGATGCCGGCTCTACGGTCGATTTGTACTTCCGAGGAGACCACTGGGACACCCATTCGGGTGATTCGGGACTCTGGTCGGTGGTGGACCGATTCGACGGCAATGACGGTTACTACATCATATCGGTGCGTGACGGGAGTTTACGTTTTCCGTACAAAGATTCCTATAGCGGTTATGGAGAGGGTCCTCATTTGACCGGTATTACGCTGGCCAATGATGTCACCTATCGCTTGACCGTACGTCAATATGACACCAATTTCGAGGTGTACCTGGACGGAGTCTCGGTCTATTCCGACAACACATGGAGCGAGACCATTGCTTTTCCGCAGTTCAATGCCGGTGGTAACCGTTACATGAGCGTCGGCAGTCGTGCTGTTTTTGGCGGTGATCTACAGAGCGGCGAGTGGGTTGACAGCATTCGTGTTTACAACGGGTATTATACACCTTCGGAAATCGGAACGATTCCGGAGCCGTGTACGCTTTTGCTGCTCGGAGCGGGCGCTGTGGGTCTTCTGCGTCGAAGGCGTTCTTGAACGAGATGCGTCGAAAGACATGAAGTATTTGGTTGGGGTTTTATGACCAGGGATTTACGGGACCCCGGAGTGCTCAGGCACGATGGGGTCCTTATTCTGTTGTGATTGGCGAGGTGTATCAAATGAAGGACATGTGGTTGTATTGCCGGTTGTTCCTGGTTTTATTCATGGCTCTGTCGGCGGGGGCATGCCAGGGTCAGACGGTCGTTTGGTACGGTAGCCTGGACGATGCCGGGTCGATCGCTTCGGACGGCGGGGAGATAGTCAACGGTCCGGCGAGTTTTGTGGCGGGGGTCGAGGGCAATGCCTTCGCCGGCAACGGCAGCGTCTATGCCAGTTGGGATAACACCGATGTTGCCGACATCTTTGACGGCGTATGGGACAACGATGCCGGTTCTACGATCGATTTGTACTTCCGTGGAGACCACTGGGACAGCCATTCCGGCGATTCGGGATTCTGGTCGGTTGTGGACCGATACGGCGGCGATGACGGTTACTACATCTTATCGGTGCGCAACGGGAGTTTACGTTTTCCGTACAAAGATTCCTATAACGGTTATACCGAAGCTCCGCATCTGACCGGTATTGCACTGGTCAACAATGTCACCTACCGTCTGACCGTACGTCAACTTGACACCGACTTCGAGGTGTATCTTGACGGCGGTGCTTACAGCAACAGTTTCCCCGTCTATTCAGACAACACCTGGAACGAGACTATTGCTTTCCCGGAAAATAACACCGGGTCTCCCGGGCGTGAGATGAGAGTAGGTAGTCGTGCCGTTTTTGGCGGCGAACTTCAGAGCGGCGAATGGGTGGACAGTGTTCGGGTCTATAACGGGTTTTACACCCCCGCAGATATCGACAGTAGTTCGGGATGTTCGGTGGGCGACGTGAACGATGACTGTATTGTGAGCGCCGGCGATCTCAAGGTGGTTTCGGACAACTGGCTGGGTGAGGGTCTCAGTCGCGGCGAAGGGAACATATTCGCCGACGAGATTGTGAATCTTTGCGACTTTGCGCTAATGGCCCAGGAGTGGCTTCTCGGTACGACGGTGATGATTGTTTCAGAGCCTTCGGATGTCGAGGTCTACATTGGAAACGAAGCGAGTTTTCGTGTGGATGTGACGGGGCCCGGGCTGATTGAGTATCAGTGGCAAAAAGGCGGAGTGAACCTGGAGGATGGGGGAGATATTTCGGGGGCACGGACTGCGAGGCTGGAAATTGCGAATACGGAAACTTCCGATGAAGGCCAATATCGCTGCGTGGTAAAAAACGAATATAGCACCGTTATTTCAGAGGCCGCCGCTTTGACGGTTATCCTCGGTGATCCTGTCGGTCGCCAAACTCTTTATGAGGCGAATACCAATCGTCGCTATATCCTCTATGTACCGACGGATTACAATCCTCCCCAGAAGCTTTATCCCTTGATTATCAGTTCACACGGTACGAGCCAAAACGGCGATACCGAGATGGACTCGACCGGTTCCAACAGCGGTTTTGACCACGGCACGCCTACCTGGCCGACCCTGGCTGAAGAGAATGACGTGATAGTAGCCTGCCCGGATATGACCGGTGCTTATGGCAATCCCGACAATCAACTTGCTCCCGGCCAGTTAGCTCAACTTGCTTCGGATGATGATGCTATAATGAACATCATTTCCGAAATCCAGGCTGCGTATGAGATTGACACGCAACGCATTCTCATAACCGGTTTTTCAGGCGGCGGACACGTGGCCCATTATACGGGTTTGAGGCATCCCGATGTATTTAATGCCCTGTGCGCCCGACACGGCAATTTCAATGTGGAGGAGACCCACAATCCTCTGCCGGACGATGCGCTCAATATGAATGCATATATTTTCACCGGCGACAATGACTCCGTGTACGGAACCTCTGAAGCCATCACCTGGTACACAGCGCAAGGATTTAATTATGTTGACACTGATTATTTCAGCACCTATCCGAGCAGCGAACATACCACGGACAGGCATCACGCTTTGAACTGGTTCCTGAATTTGAATCTGGGAGTTGGCGCCGGCGGCCACTACGTAAGATATAATGGCGAGACTCTGATGCTGATAGGAGAAAGCGGCACTCAGTGCGCAGCGCAGAACAGCAACCTTGATCATCGTGAATGGATCGACGACTGTGCGATGCGCGGAATTCGTGCAATTCATATCTGGTCTTTTGTTCCCGTTCGCCAGAAGCAGGACGGTTCACAGATTGAAGACCGCTGGGGATATGTTGTGCCCGATGTCATGCCCTGGGCCAGGAAGACGTCGGGTCCTTTGGCGCTTGACCAGCGTTATCAATGGGACCTTAAGTTATTTGATGAAGGCGCCGAGGGTGATTTTACTCACTATTGGCCCCGGTTGCGGGATATGTGTGCATATGCCAGGAGCAAGGGTATTGTTGTGGGTATCACGATGTTTACGGGCTGGTCGAAGCACGATTACTCGTGGATTTTTCATCCGCTCAACGTGGCCAACGGAGGTCATCTGAGCGCCAAGGCCGACGCCGTCACTATTGCTTCGCCGGGAGTGGAGGTCTGGCGGGAGCCGTGGTCGGATGGCTGGTCTAATGCGAAGAAGACGCAGTGGGTTTGGGAGCAACTGAGCATAAAATTTATTAACGAAGTCGGATCCCTGGGGAATGTATTTTTCGTGTTTTTCGACGAGCATTCTTACAGCGAGGGTAATATGGGAGATCACTTCATGGATTTCTTCAAGCGTCGCGGCCAGGTATGGGTGGACTGGAACGCCCGCAGGTCCGATGTTGCCTGGGTCATGAGCGACACGCTGCACAGCACAGATAAAAACTCGAACGCCACAGCAGGCTTCAATGGAAATCCGGTCCGACCCTATTTCAATCTGGAGGGGCCTCCGTATATGGGTGCTGAAGTGCGTACATCTATTTGGACTTTTTCGATGGGCGGCGGTAATTTCATCTTCCATGCCGACGAGAGGCAGGAGACGGTGAGGACGGGTATTATGGGGTATGACCCCAGCGTGCCGGGCGGGGACAAAGGTATGTACAAGCGTGACTGGCTTGGTCATGCGAGCCGTTTTTTCAACGAGCATGTTTCGGGTCTTGATACGATGTCGCCTCGCAACGGGCTGAGCAGTTCCGGTGTTTATTGTCTTGCCGATGAGGGCGGAGAATATGTTTTGTACTCAGGTATTGGTGTCGGGGGCGCATTTACAGTTGATTTGAGCGCTGCGGCCGGCAAAACCCTCAACTGCCGGTTCTATAATCCCCGGACCGGCATATTCAACTCTACTTTCCAGCGTCCCGGCGGAAACAGCGCCGAATCATTTACCAAACCTGATTCGAATGACTGGGTGCTTCACCTCGTTGAGAATTAAGGCTCTTTAGAGTAATTCGTGGGTCACCCCGGAACGACAATAGCGATAACTATTTGTTTTACAAGAAGTTATCGCAAGAAATCAGGTTTTATTTTTAGCATTTAAATTGTGTAACATTTTAGCCATCTGTAGAAATAACAGGAAACCGCCTTCGGCGGAAGCTATTTTATTCTGGATTCCCGCTTTCGCGGGAATGACAAGTGATTCGCGGGAATGACAAGGCCGGCGAGACGCCGGCGTTACGGCAGGGGGGTTGTTACCAGGGTGTTAGTTCGCCTGTTAGTTCTTCTATGAGGTCCTTCATTGTTATCAGGCCTGATGGTTTTTGTTTTGTTTTTTGGCGGCGGTCTCCTGCGGTGGTTACGATCATCATTGGATGGTTTGCTTTTCCCATTATTCCTATTGCGTCGAGGACTGAGGTGGTTGCGGGGAGGGAGTCTGCCGGCTTTATGAACTGTTGGAGGTTGTCGAACTGGTCGCCGGTGGTGAGCACGTCGTATATGTTGATCAGGCCGACGATCCTGGTTTTCTTTTTGCTGTAGACGGGCAGGCGGGTATAGGTCGATGATCGGAGTATTTCGAGCAGTTGTGCGGTGTTGGTTTGGAGGTCGGCCATGACGACCTTTGAGATTGGGATCATTACTTCGCGGACGGGCATTGTGGGTATGTCTACGGTGCGGTGCATTATATCCTTTTGGAATGTGCTTACGATGCCCTCGTCGCGTGTTTCGTTGATTATCTGCTTCATCTGTGTGCGGTGGCCTGCGGTGATGACGCCGGCGGCGTCGGGCGGCAAGCCGAACAGGCGGGATAGGAATCCGGAGATGGACTTTAGCAGGCCGACGACGCCCAGGCGTGTGAAGAGCTGCCAGAAGAACCACAGCACCGGGGCAAGACGGGGCAGGATCGTATCGGCATGGAGGTAATAGACGCTCTTGGGGATGATATCGACGAAGAGGAACAGCAGGGGGGTCATGACGGCGGTGGCGTAGAACTCAGCGGAATGGGCGGCCTGGGTCCTGCTTAGAATGATGTAGGTTACGATGCTGGTCGATGCGTAGTTGGCGAGGTTGTTGCCGATAAGGGCGGTGAGCACCATGCCGTGGCTGTCTTTGACGACCTTGTCGAGAATGCTGTAAAAGGGTCTGTGCTCCTGGATGCCGAGTCGGAGACGAAAGCGGCTGAGCCGGTAGATGCCGGTCTCGGAGCCGGCGAAGAAGCCGCCTAACAGCACGAGCAGGACTACAGCAGCAATTTGATAGATAAGGATCATTGGTTAAGTCGCCTGATTCGCTGTTGTGGGGGAAGCATCCCTTTGCTTCGCTGCGCTGCGCAAAAGGATGGCACGCATGTCCGTTGAATATGTAATGTGCAATAGTAGCTAATTTGATTGCTCCTCTGTGATTGGTTCGAGTGTCAGGATCAGGGTTTCGATGCGGTGCGTTTTTACTTTTTCGACGGTCAGGGTGATGTTCTTCAGGCGTGCGACGTCCCCGGGTGCGGGTATGCTGCCAAGGAGTGCGGCGGTGAATCCTCCTACGGTCGCCAGGCGACTCTTGCCGGGGTCGATTCCGAATGCTTCGGCCCAGTCGTGGATTGCGAGATTGCCGGCGATACGATATTGCCCCGGCGCGATCTGCTCGATGGCTGCCGTATCGGTGGACTGCTCGGCGATGGGGCCGATGAGTTCGTCGATGATATCGGTCAGCAGGACCTGGCCTGCGATTCCTCCGTATTCGTCGACGACGACGGCCATGTCCGTTCGCTGGTCCTGGAAGAAGCCGATGAGCGATTCGACGGTTTTCTGTTCGGGGACGAAATGAATCTTCTCAATGAGGTCTTTGAC
>JAGHBX010000516.1 GCA_021160785.1 Planctomycetota bacterium
GCTTTCCACTTTACTTTATCGTGTCGGCTGAGTATAATTTGCAATGCAGGGTCAATTACGTCCATGGAACTCATGTCAACAAGTCAGGCTGGTTTTGGAGGCCGACGAATGAAAAACAGAGCTTTCACGCTGATCGAACTGCTCGTCGTAATTGCAATCATCGCGTTACTGCTTGCTATCCTGCTGCCCTCGCTCAAAAAGGCAAAGCAGCAGGCTCAATCTATTGTCTGCAAATCAAATCTGCATCAGTGGGGTCTCATCTGGAAGCTCTACACAGACGACTACAACGGATATTTTAGCGATGGGGAAGGCGTGGGCTGGAAACGCGGCCAGTGGGTGGTCGGACTTTGGGACTATTATGAGGACAGAGAGAAACTTTTGACTTGTCCCTCCGCCGTCAAGCCCCTGCCGGGCTACTCACCCGTCTCACCCCGCCAATATCATTGGGGCGGACCCCACAACACGTATCTTGTCGCCGATACCCCCGCCCCTGATGGGTACTATGATGTCGCCAGCTATGGCATGAACAATTGGGTATTCAAGCGACCTTCGGGTTCCGGAAATATCCAGGGTCGTGCGGACATCCTGCACTGGGGACGAATGGATGTAAAGGGCGGCACTCAAATCCCGCTGTTCCTGGACAGTATGTGGCGCGGAGGCGGGCCGTTCTATCAGAACAACAATGTTACGAGCAATCGTATAAAGCCGCCTGATTATAACGGGCAATGGGGCAACAATGCCAATCTTACTGGTACCGCTAACGGCTATGATCATGAAATGAAGCACTTCTGCATTGACCGGCACTCGGGAAATATTAACAGCGTATTCTTCGACCTGTCGACGCGCAAGGTCCCGCTCAAGCATCTCTGGAAGCTCAAATGGCACAGGGAATTTGACACCAGCGGATATCCTGCACACGGCGGAACATGGCCTGCCTCAGGCTGGATGGACCGCTTCAAGGAGTAGATACTAAAGTCCGCGGTTCTGTTGAGTCGATATTAGTATGTTGATTCGCATTTTGTGTTGTGCTATAATGGCGTCAACGGAATGGTAGATATGTGTTTTATTTGGAACCTTCGGAAGGAATCCGGGATATAATTAGGGTGAAATATGGCGAAATCGTCCGGCAATAGCAAGAAGCGAGACATCTGCAGCTTCTGCGGAAGAACCAAAAAGCAGGTAGACGCATTCGTGGAGGGGCCGGCGGGCGTCTTTATCTGTCCCGAGTGCATTGACCTTTGCTACAATATCGTCCGGCAGGAGCGAAAACGCGTCCGCGGGATCTCGACGTCGATGGAAGACGTGCCAAAACCCCGCGAGATCAAGGAGTTTCTCGATCAGTACGTTATCGGCCAGGCGCACGCCAAGAAATTCCTCGCCGTCGCCGTACATAACCACTACAAGCGTCTCCTCCACACGGATATGGCGGAAAAAGACGTCGAAATCGAAAAGTCCAATATCCTTCTCATCGGACCCACCGGTTGCGGAAAGACCCTCCTGGCAAAGACTCTGGCGCGAGTCCTCCACGTGCCGTTTGCAATCTGCGACGCCACGACCGTAACCGAGGCCGGATATGTCGGAGAGGACGTCGAGAACTTTCTCCTCAGACTGCTCCAGTCGGCCGATTACGATATCGAAGCCGCCCAGCGGGGCATCGTATACGTCGACGAGATTGATAAGATAGGCAAAACCAACCAGAATGTTTCGATCACAAGGGACGTCTCCGGCGAGGGCGTACAGCAGGCGCTGCTCAAAATGCTCGAGGGAACAACCGCCAATATCCCGCCTCAGGGCGGAAGGAAACATCCCGAGCAGTCCTATATCCAGATGGACACATCGCAGATCATGTTCATCTGCGGCGGAACCTTCGTCGGGCTCGATAATATCATCAAGAAACGGCTCGGAAGGAAGATGATCGGCTTTGAGAGCGAACGCAGTCGGCATTCTGACACCAAGGCCGACTACAGCGATGTGCTCGCCCAGGCCATCCCGGAAGACGTCATCCAGTACGGTATGATCCCGGAGATCGTAGGCCGCCTTCCCATCATCACTACGCTGCAGGCCCTCGATGTGGAAGCACTCGTGGACATCCTGACCAAACCGAAAAACGCCCTCATCAGACAGTATCAGAAACTCTTCGAGATGGAAGAGGCTAAACTGAGCTTCACAGACGAAGCGCTCAAACTCCTGGCCGAGAGGGCAATCTCAAGAGATACCGGCGCAAGAGCCCTTCGGGCAATCACAGAAGAGTTGATGGTCGATTTGATGTACCGCCTGCCGGAAGAAACAAAAGGCCGAAGCTACGTCGTCGATAAGGATGTCGTCGAAGGCACAACAGACCTCTTTGCCGAACGCAAGACACAAAAGAAAGAATCGGCATAGTTTTCACTCCACAATGCGGACTTCCGAATACAGCGGAACGATCAAGTCATACACTTCAATAGCATCCCCGTTGAAAAGCCGGATACAGCCTCTCGACGAACGCGTCCCTATCGAATCGGCGTCTTTGGTGCCGTGGATGGCAAAGCCGACCCTCTGTTTGATCTGCTCATCGAGACCTTCGATGGCTATCCAGCGCGAGCCTAACGGGTACATCGGATCCCCGGCGACATGAGTTTTTCCCGTTTCCTCGTCGTACCACGGCGGCTCGACGAGTTTGCCGCCCGATTTGACTCGCCATCGACCGGTCGGGGTTTCGGTCTCTTTCGTGCCCAGACCTATCCTGTAGCTCTTGATAAACAACTGGTTGCCCAGATAAAGGTCCATCGTAAAAGTCGAGCGGTAGATCTTGACATGGAAAGGCCCTTTGATAACCTTGATCGTCTGGCCCGCCTGCAACAGTTCAGCCCGCTTTATACCGTTAATCCGCATCAACAACTCAAACGGAACCTTGTACTTCTTGCCAATCTTCTCGAGCACTTCGCCCGGTTTGACCTGGTAGAGTTCGCAAAACGCATCGCCGGGCAGAACCTCCTTGCTAAACAGCCACTTCGCCGTCAGTTCGGTCAGCCTCTTCTTGACACTCTTGCGATATTCCGGTGTCAGGTCCACAAGCAGAACATTGTTGAGCGAGTCTCTCGCAGCGACGACCTTTCCGGCCTTGAGGTCCTTGATCGCCTGATCGATAAGTTCCAGCGTCGCCTTGGCCATATTAGCCGTTGAATGCGGTATCGGATTGAATGCAATCGGCGGCGTACCCACCGATATCGGCGGCGCCGATGCTCCGCCAGCACCGGGGTCTTCAGTATCCGACCCTTCCGAAGTCTCCGCAGAACCCGCCGGACCCGCTCCATTCCCTCCGCCGGCGCCCGTATCCGACCCTGTCTCAACCACCTGTCCGCCGCCGTTGTTCGTCAGACCGGAAACCGAACCTCCGTCCCCATGCGTCTTGATCAGCACAACCGTTACAACGATAATAACGACCAGCGCCAAAATCAGGTATCGCGTGTTCGGGTTTCTTCTCTTGTCCCCTGCGTAACGTTTATACTCGTATTTTGCCACTTCATTTTCCTCCGTAAAAATTCACACGCACTTGATAATCCCTTCTTCGGTAACGATAAAATCAACCCTCTGGTCATGCTCTTCCACGGGAACAACATCTACAATCTGCTCGGCAAACGCTAATGAGCAAACCGTCGCTTTCAGTTGCTCCGAGCCTAAGAATCTGTCGTAGTAGGCGCCCCCCCTGCCCAGCCGATTCCCTTTTCGATCAAACGCCAGACCGGGCGCAACAACCATATCGATATCCTCGATCGGCATAGGTATACCCGTCATCGGATTCCTCAAGCCGCCGGTGCCGGTCGAAATCCCGCTCTCTAATGAATTGATCTCCACCGGAATCATATGACGCTGCTGCCACGATACCTTCGGCGCCACCACGGTTTTCCCACGCTGCCAACAGTGCAGAATCACCGCCGTCGTGTCAACCTCATGCGAAAACGACAGATAAATCATCACCGTATGCGCTTTCTTCAGCTCATCGGTCTCAATCAGGTACTGACAAATCTTCTTACTCTTTTCGGCCCGCTCTGATTCATCGATCTGGACAAGCCGACTCTTTATCACACGACGCAATTGCGCTTTATCCATACAAAAACCCTCAAAAGCTTTCCCTCCGCTGGCCGCCTATTCATTTCGCTGCATCTGTTTTACCTGATTCCTGAGTTTTTTCAAATATTCCTTTATTAATTTTTCCCTCCCAACCTCTTTGGGCTGGTAATACTCTTTCCCCAAATCCTCTCCCAGATAGTCCTGCTCGACATACCCCGTCGGGCTGTTGTGCGGATACTTATACCCCACTCCATGGCCTAACTTCTTCGCTCCGCTGTAGTGACCGTCCCTCAGATGCACCGGCACGGGTATCGTTCTTCCCGCCCGAACATCTTTCATCGCCTCGCCAATCGCCTTCGTACACGCATTCGACTTTGGAGCACAAGCGATATATATCGCCGCCTGCGCTAACGACAACTGAGCCTCAGGCAGCCCCACGAATTCGGCAACCTGGACCGCAGACGCCGCTAACACACTCGCCATAGGATCGGCGTTGCCGACGTCTTCGGCCGCACAAATCGCTATTCTGCGAGCGATAAACCGTAAATCCTCGCCACCGGCAATCATCCGCGCCAGCCAGTAGACCGTCGCGTCCGGATCGGAGCCTCGCATCGATTTTTGCAGCGCGCTGGCAAGGTCATAATGCGTATCACCCGTCCCATCATATTGAATCGACTTCTGTTGAATGGATTCTTTAGCAATATCCAACATGAATCCGATTTTTCTTTCCCCCACCGCTTTCTGCTGCGAAAGCACCCCCACTTCAAGTGCACTCAGCGCACGCCGGGCGTCCCCATCGCAAACAACCGCCAAAAACTCAATCGCCTTGTCATCCACCTCAATATCCAGCCCCCCAAAACCCCTCTCACTGTCCTTGAGCGCACGCCCAAGCACCACCTTAACCTCCTCCGGACTCAACGACTCGAACTGAAAAACCGTGCTCCGGCTTATCAGCGGCGAATTCACCGCAAAAAACGGGTTCTCCGTCGTCGCCCCGATAAGTATAAGAACACCATTCTCCACATCGTCCAGCAGAACATCCTGCTGAGCCCGGTTGAAACGGTGTATTTCGTCAATAAACAGCACTGTCCGCTCACCCGACGACCCAAGCCGCCCCGTGGCAATATCGATAACCTTGCGAATATCCTTAACCGACGCCGCAGGCGCACTGATATAGTGAAAATGTGCCTTCGTATGCGCCGCGATAACCCGCGCCAAAGAAGTCTTCCCAGTCCCCGGCGGCCCATAGAAAATCACACTCGTAAGCCGATCAGCATCAAGCATCCGCCGAAGCAGCTTCCCAGCCCCCATAAAATGCTCCTGCCCCACAAACTCCTCCAGCGAAACAGGCCGCATACGAACAGCCAAAGGAGCATTCCTCTCAATCTCAACCTGCTCAGCCCGAGCAAAAAGCGAATTATCATCTCGCGCACTCATCGCCCCCATTATACGCCCCAAAACAAAATTTACCACCGCCAATATCCCCGCCAACTGTCATCCCGAGCGCAGGAATGCGGAGCAAAGCGGAGCGTTCCGAAGTCGAGGGACCTATTTAAACAGCATCGCGAAGCGATTCAAATTCAATATAAAATCGAAAATCTACAATATACAATCACAACTGTCATCCCGACCGAAGGCATGCGAAGCGAAGCGTAGCGTGCCGCAGCGGAGGGACCTGTTTAAACAACATCGCGAAGCGATTCAAATTCAATATACAATCGAAAATAGAAAATCGTCAATCCAAGCCCCGCCACTTGTCATTCCGAGCCAAGCCACTGTCATTCCCGACCCAGATCGGGAATCCAGAATAGAAACACCATCGCGAAACGCTTCCAACCCTCTGCGCCCCAGCAAAGTACCACCGGTGCAATCATGTCCTTAGGATTTCCTCTATATACTCTAAATGCTTCTTGTCTACAATCGAATGCCGTACGACGCGCTCATCAATGAACTGATGCAGGTATCCAGATATTCGCGGTATTCCCCACACCTGACACGGGTCGTAATTCAATTCTTGAGGCTCTGCTGATTTTGTATGGAAGGTCGTTGCTCCTGGAACAACTTCGATACATGCAATTCCATGGTTTTTTGCGTACTTCAAGGCCCCTTTTTGAAAACCAGACGTACAGCAAACTACTCCTTTGTGAGCACCAATAGACTGTAGCTTCTGATGCAACAACTGAACAACTTCTCTTTTCACTTTGGATGAATACCTCTTGCACTCTATCAGCACTCGAAAAGTTACTCCCAATGCTTCGTATGTGATGTCTATGTCGATTTCGTAATTCCCGTCAGGAACACTGGCTATACTTCGGTGTTCACTTTCATACCCTGTCAGTGAATACCCTAAACCATCAAACCAGTCCTTGACATAGCGTTCGTATTCTTCAGGTGTGATATTCATGTTAGAACCAATTCAGTTTATTCAAACTTTCCACCGCTGTGTGTGAAATCTCCTCAAACCGTTTAATGTCTGATCTGAAAAGACCCGCTTGGAGCGGTGCCCAGTTATTTCCCTCTTTCATAGCATCCTTAATAAAATCTGTTATAAGAGGATTTCCACCGCTGTGTTTCCACCCAGGGAATAATTAAAGGGGTCAGACCCCAATTTCCTGATAC
>JAGHBX010000572.1 GCA_021160785.1 Planctomycetota bacterium
AAGTCGGTCGTGCCGTGCACTCCGCCGTTGCCTAACGTCTCTCTGGGCGGGATGTTCTCCGGCAGCGATGTTGCATCGCCCGGCAGATTGTACAGCACCCAGTGCACCCATGTCCCCATCGGAGCGTCCGGATCGTCGTTGATCAGCACAATGCTCACCGCTGACTCGGGCGCACCCTGCCACTGCAGGGGCGGGGAAATGTTTGGCCCGTCGGCGGTGTAGTCGGGCGGGATCAGTTCGCCTTCCGCAAACGCGGTGCTTGTTACCTGAATAGTCATGGTTTGGCCTCCAATTGTCGGAACACAGAAATAGAGTATTGATAATGCGGTTATGACCCACATCGCGGGTTTGATTTCCGTCGCCTTGCCGGCGAGCGCCTGGATGAGCGTGTATGCGATAAAGCCGAACGCAAGACCCGTGCTGATCGAATAGCTAAGCGCTATCATCACAATGATTATAAACGCCGGCAGCGCATGCTCCAGATCGGAAAAGTCAATCCGGCGGACTTCCTTCATCATAAACAGCCCCACCATAATCAGCGCCGGCGCCGTGGCGTACTGGGGCACGACTCCCACCAACGGCACAAAAAACGTCGCAAGCAGAAACAGCAACCCCGTAACCACCGAAGTAAGCCCCGTCCTGCCTCCCTGCTCGATGCCGGATGCCGACTCGATATAAGCAGTCGTCGTCGACGTGCCGCACAATGCCCCGAACATCGTCGCCCCCGCGTCGATTGTCAACAGCCGATCGATACCCTCGACCTTTCCCTCTTCGTCCACCAGTCCCGCCTGCGGGGCAACCGCAAGCAGAGTGCCGACGCTGTCAAACATATCGTTGAACATCAGCGTGAAGATGCTGCCGAACAGACTCCACTTCATCGCGCCCAATATGTCTAATTGGAGAGCAATATCCGCTAACGGCAGATTAAATGCCGCAACCTTTTCCGGCGGCTCGATATAACCGAAGATCACGGCCAATATCGTTGAAAACCCGATCCCTAACAAAAGCGCCCCATGAATCCGGCGCATCTCGCAAAAGATCATCACAAGAAGCCCGCCCAATCCAATGAGTATCGTCGGCGTCAGGGGCGATGCCTGAACCAGGGTGGCGGGGCTGTCAACCACAATGCCGAGATTCTGCAGGCCCATGAAGGTGATAAACAGTCCTATCCCCACCGCGATGGCCGAAATCAGGGACTGCGGAATCGCCTCGACAAGCCTGCGTCTCAGCCCGATAAGCGTCAGAACAAGAAACAGCAGCCCCGAAAGAAACACCACGCCCAAAGCCGTCTGCCACGTAACCTTGCCGTCGCTGCCGATAACGAGCGTATATGCAAAAAAGGCATTGAGTCCCATACCCGGCGCCATCGCAATCGGAGCATTGGCGAACAGGCCGACGGCAATCGTCGCTATCGCGGTGACAATACAGGTCGCAGCGATCAGGGCGCACTTGTCCATACCCGTCTCGCTGAGGATATTCGGGTTAACAAAGATGACATAAGCCATCGTCAGGAAAGTCGTCGCACCGGCGATAACTTCGGTCCGCAGACAGGTATTTCGTTTAGCCATCCCAAACATATCGAACCTCAAAAAACATCCCACGTAAGGCAATTATGACTTCTCGATATGGCCCGTCAAGCAAAACATGAAACTTCCTTGATGAACCCCCTCACGAAAAACCGATATGATCCCGGATTTCCCGGGTTGCCTTGGAAAAGAGAAATCTTGATAGTTCAAGTTGAATTTGATAAAATTGTTAGAATCGTAAGGATAAAATAATGTTTTGTAAACAGTTAAATGGGAAATTCAGATATGAGAACTACACTTGTGCTTCAGATCTCACTGTTGTTGTCTGCATTGGCTACAGTTCACGCCGGCGATGGGTTCCCGGCTTTTACCTGGGACCATGTGCCGTTGTATGCGCACCTTGGTATTGGCGATGGGCTTGAGCCGGATCAATACAATTTTCTGGCGGACCATTTCAATTTAATCACGTTCACCGGCGGTAGGGTCTCGCATGGCAGCGTTGAACCAAACATCGCGGCGGGGGCTCGCGCCATCAAGAAGCGCAATCCAAAGGCAAAGGTGTTGTTCTATTGGGCCTCCGACATGCCGAAGGGACAATGGAAATTGTCTAACGCCACCTATCCGGGAGAATATATTAATTCTGTCAAGGGGAAAAGAAAACGCCGGTATTTTGATGTTACCCGCCAGGCGGTGCGCGACTGGTGGTCCGATGTGGCAGCCCAGGCTGTGCATGAATATTCTTGCGACGGCATCTTCGTAGATGGAGCAACCGCGGGCAGACCCAACGGTCCCTGGAGTAGTGATTTAGGCCGGAAGAAAGCTGCCGTTATGGATAAGGGGGTGTTTACCATGTTGAAAGATGCCAAAAAGAAGATGGGCTCTGACAAGATTATCATCTTCAATCCGCTTCATGGCCATGACGAGAAACACCTCCCCTTGGGTGAGCAATATTTGCCGGTGACCGATGGCGCGATGGTTGATGACTTTGACCGTGCTGCGGACATCAGGCAACAAAGCGAGGAATATATGGCCAACACTATCGAGGTAATGCGCAAGGCCTCTAAAGACGGCAAAATCATCGTCTTCAAGGCCTGGCCGGGCTTTACGTGGTGGAGCGACAAAGAGATGATGAAGAAGCCGCATGATCAAGTGCACCGTGTGGCTAAAGAGCGCATCACCTTCCCGCTGGCCTGCTTTTTGGTGGGGGCCGGACCGAACTGCTATTTCTGCTATACCTGGGGTTGGCTTGGTAAATACGGCACGTTCGACTGGTATCCGGAGTTTGACAAGCCGCTGGGACCACCGAAGGGCGAGGCCATCCGAAAAGGCTGGACTTACCAGCGCCAATTCGCCCACGCCTCGGTATTTGTGGACCTGGAAAAAAAGACTGCCAAAATAGACTGGAGATAATCGTAATGAACAGCACTGTTTCTATTCAACAAAATACTACAGCTATTCAGAACAGTACTACTCAAATATGATGATATAAAATGAGAGATTTCAAGGTCGCTTGGCGCCCTCCGATAGATCACGGGAAAAACCGATGAAAAAAACAACATCGCTGCTATTATTGACTCTGGCGACACTGTCGCTGTCCGGCTGCGTTTCATTGCCATTGCCACTCGAACAACTGAGCGCTCCCGTCGAGACCACGGAATTGAGGCAGCATGTCAATTTTTTGGCGCAGCCGGCGCTCAAAGGTCGAGAAGCCGGATCGTGGGAATCCGCCACGGTCCGCGAGTATCTCGCAGGAAGATTCGCAGACTACGGACTCCTGCCCTGGCCAGGCGTTCAAACATACGCCCAGGACTTTGCATTCGGAACCAACATGATCGCCATCCTGCCCGGAACCGACCCGGACCTTGCAGATGAAATCGTAATTCTCTCCGCCCATTACGACCACCTGGGCAAAGGAAGAAAAGGCGTCTACCCCGGCGCCTGCGACAACGCATCGGGCGTCGCGGCGCTTCTGGAAATTGCAGAACAGATGACCCTCGCCGGCAAGCCCCCAAAACGCACCGTCTGCTTCGCCTCCTTCGACGCCGAAGAACGCATGGCCTTTGGAGCATTCGCATTTTCACTCAGCAAGGCCTTTGAGGGCAAAAAAATCGTAGCCGTCGTCAACATCGACATGTTAGGCAGGGACTTTCTCGATATCATAAAGAACTCTCTCTTTGTCGTCGGTACCGAGAATTATCCCCGACTCCGCGCCGAAATTATGCAAAAAGCCCAGGGCGACAACCTGCAAATCCTGCCGCTGTCAACCGAACTGACCGGACCCGTGGGCGACCACCTCGCATTTGAACACCTGGATATCCCCGTGCTGTTTTTTTGCTGCGGATATAAC
>JAGHBX010000262.1 GCA_021160785.1 Planctomycetota bacterium
CAAGCTGCAAATTGAAAGATCAAAACAATGCCCTAAAAAACCCGGTTCAAATAAATAAATTATAACAGTTGACAAGAGACCTCATAGCAGGTGTCAGGTACTTTTTTTGGCTTTCAGCATCATTTGCAGCCTGGCGTTCTATGTTGTCGCTTCCATCCATTTTGCGTTCCCCAAAGCACATCCTCGTTTGGCACAATTGTCAATCACATCATCAACACTTTCGCCCGGAAACGCATTTGCCCTTCTCTCAAAAACGCCCCAACTCTTTCTGCAGTGTTTCCAGTAGTTTTTCTTCCGGCACGACAGCTTTTTTCTTTCCGTGCGTGTAGATGAATCCTTTTCCCTCTGCTGCGCAAACGGCTAAGTCTGCGTCGGCGCATTCGCCGGGTCCGTTTACGATACAGCCCATCACGGCGACCTTCAAAGGCTTGTCGATCCCCGCCAAAAGTTTCCTGACTCGTTTAGCCAGGCGCACCACGTCAATCTTACATCGCCCACACGTCGGACAGACCGTCAATTCGGGTTTATTGGCCCTGTAAAGACCCAACGATTTCAATATATCCTGCCCCAGACGAACCTCCTCCACCGGATCGCCCGCAAGACTCACGCGGATGGTGTCGCCGATCCCCTCGGCAAGCAATGTCCCGATCGCCACCGCAGACGGAACCGCCGCATCTTCCGGCAGGCCGGCGTGGGTCAGCCCCAGGTGAATCGGGTAATCAAACGCCTCGGCAATCGCACGGTTAACTTCGATAGTGCGAACAACGTCGGCGCTCTTTGCGCTAAGCACAAGGCCGCTGAACTTTCGACTCTCGAACAGCCGGACATACTTCTTCATCTCGCCGCACATCAAAGCCGTCCGCCTGCGCGGCGCCACGTCGGCCTTGAGATCGCGTATGCTCGCCTCGTTGACACCGACGCGAATCGCGATGCCGTGCGCCTTGGCGCAATCGATAATGCGGATGATGTCCGCACGCTTCTTGATATTGCCCGGATTGAGCCTGACTTTCGCCGCCCCGCCTTCAATCGCCTCAATCGCCCGCGCGGGCGAAAAATGAACATCGGCGATCAAAGGCACATCCACCTTCTCAACGATCTTCGCAAAAGCGCCCGTGTCCGCCCTGGTCGGCACGGCAATTCGCACGAGCCCGCACCCGGCAGCAGCCAGCCTCCGTACCTGACGAACACACCTGGCGATATCGGTCGTATCGACCTTGGCCATCGACTGAACCACAATTTCATGCACTCCGCCAATACGTATCGGACCAACACAAACAACCATTGTTTTTCGTCGTGAAATCACGCTAACACCCTGATAGAGCCCTATTTATCGTGCTGCCGCCCACAGCAAACGCCCGCCAAACAGCCAAATCCGCCACACATCCCCGACGGGCTCGAAAAAATCCAAATTCGCAAGAATTCTATCTTGTCAACATGTCGAAAGCAAATTAAAATCACATAAGATCACATTTGGGTTGGAGTTTTGAATGTTTCGACGTCTTCTTATTATTGGCATGCTGCTGGTGCTGTGTACGCTTGCCCTGGCGGCGGGATTCCAGGTAAACGGCGCAATGGCCGTACTGTGGAAAATATTTCTGATTATCACTATAGCCTACTCCGTCGTCGGCTGGTCGCTGTACTTTCTGCAGACGCGGTTTCTGTACAGTCCGGTCCGTGAGATCACCTATACACCGACGGATATCAATCTGGCGTTTGAGAAGATCGCACTCAAGACCGACGACGACCTAAAGATCGCCGCATGGTATGTACCCGCCGACAACGCACGGTACACCGTCCTGTTCTGCCACGGCAACGCGGGCAATATGACCCATCGCCTGGACTCGATAAATATCTTAAATGACATGGGGCTCAACTGTTTGATTTTTGATTATCGCGGCTACGGCGACAGCCAGGGAAGACCCACCGAACAGGGCACATATCTCGACGCCGACGCCGCATGGAACTGGCTTACGAACAAGAAGAAGATCGCACCGGACAGGATAATTATTTTCGGCAGGTCGCTTGGCGGAAGTGTGGCGGCGAATCTGGCGGCAAAAGTTGACGCCAAAGCGCTGGTGCTGGAAAGCGCATTTACCTCCTATGATGACATCGGCAAAAAGTTCTATCCGTACATGCCGGTGCGGCTCTTCGCCAAGTTTCATTACAACACCTTTGACTATATATCAAATGTTCGTTGCCCGACACTGTTCATCCACAGCCGAAACGACGAAATCGTCCCGTTTGAGTTCAGCCTGAGGCTCTACGAAGCCGCCAACGAGCCAAAGAAATTCGTCGAGGTCAACGGAAGCCACAACGACGGTTTCCTCTTCTCGGGAAAAATCTACACGCAGGCGTGGAAAGAATGGCTAAGTCACATCGCCGTCGAAAAAGTCGCCCCCGAAAGCCGCCTTAAAAAAACCTCATAACTCCGGACTTAAAGTTGGTAGTTCGTAGTTGGTAGTTCGTCGACTAACTACGAACTCAGCAGGTGTAGGGTGGGCTCTCAGCCCACCGAATGTCCCCTATAAGCGCCTCACCACTCCCAATACCACAGCCTCGATTCGGCAATTCTCCGTATAAATCGGCTCATAGGCGGCATTGGACGACTCCAACCGAACCTGCCCGTTGTCCCTGTAGAATCGCTTGACCGTTGCATTTTCATCATCCACAATCGCCACCACCATCTGCCCTTTTTCGGCGCGTGTCGCCTTTTTGCAGACGATGAAATCACCCGTATCGATCCCCTCGTCGATCATACTGTCGCCTCTGACCTCCAGCGCAAAGACGTCGTCACCTTCTCCGAAGACAGATCGCAATGAAATCTCCTCGATATTTTCAATCGCCTCGATCGGCGCCCCCGCCGCCACCCTGCCGCACAGCCTGAGCCCCTCGCCGCCGGCTTCATCCTGCTCCAGTTGCCCGGCATATTCAAGCAGCCGACTGGCTCGTGCAGTCAGTTTCAAAGAGCGTGCCCTGCCCGTCGATTTTCTGAGCAGCCCTTTTTCTTGCAGTCTTGCGATGTGCTCGAATGCGGTAGTTCGACTTACGCCGGCGGCCTGGGCCAACTCGGCTATCGTCGGCAAATAGCAGCGGCTCTGCTCGAACCGCCGAATGTGCCTGAGTATCTCCAATTGTCTCGGCGTTACCTGTACCTGATTCATTGTCCGCTGCAACGTGATCATCCTCCCTTTCTTCGTTAACGATCTCACACGCGGCGATCTCCCGCGGCCCATCGACGACAATGCCCGAAATAGATGCGATGTTGATATTTGCTCCGATAATATCCGCCAGGCGCTCAAGCACCTTCCGCAACGGATTCTCCACCGCGCCAACCGGGTCAACCTTGCCGTCCGCCTTACCCAGCCATGTTCTCACATAATCGCCACCGGGCCCGAATTTACAAATCGGCTCATCCCTGAATGCATCAAACCTTCCACGGTCCATCGCAATCCACCATTCTGAATTCTGAATTCTGTATTCTGTATTCTGCTCTCATCCCTTATCGGCCAAAACCCCAAAAAAACCCTAACAAAAACCGAACAAATCCACAGATTTCAAAGCTTTTTTTCACAGTGCCCCCGCACCCCTCACGCTACCCCTTGCAGGACAGCGAATATCGGACCAGTGGGGTTTTTGGCAAAAATATTAGTATCGTCCCAAAGTTAGGGGATAGATTGAAAAAGGCTTGAGTTGTGATATCATATTGTTGACACGACGACACTTTTATCACAGGAGACTCAAGCCATGCAGGATATTATAACATTGGAAGTTTTAAGTGCTACATCAGAAAAAAGGTTTTCTCTGGATGAGTTGGTTTTTCGGACAAAAGAGCTGTTCGAAACCGAAGGTTTGGCTGGCTTTGTCGGCCTGATTCTTCGCTTGGCTGACGAGAGGATATGTATGAACATGGTTCAAGGCAAAATAAAACATGATCGGCAATCGTGCTGTTCTAATCCGCA
>JAGHBX010000465.1 GCA_021160785.1 Planctomycetota bacterium
GCAAAATCTTGTCCGTCAATATATAATAGGACTGTTGCAGCTTTGAAAACAGTTGATTACCGGCGTCGTATGGACGATATAAGTAGATAGTGCTATTGAGTCATTTTGAACCGAACTTGACGTTAGGAGACAGATTGATGAATGAAAATTACCCGACAAAGCCGGTTGCTGACGAGACCGACTGCCTCCAGGCGGTTTGCGCCTTCAAATCGTTCAAAAATCTCACGTTTCTCATCTCCTTTGTCTGCCTGATACTGCTTCAGGCGGTCTTTTGGATGAATTATCTGGACCTTATCGATACGACCGACTGTTCCTGTCCGGAGGCGTCGAGTGTCCCGACGGAGGCTGTAGCCGAGGCGTCCGTTGTCGAACAGGCAGCCGTTGCGGTATCTGAGCCCTCTACGAGCGAAAATCTGGCCGGAATCTTCGATGTCAATGCAATCGTTTCGGCCGTCACCAAGCCTACGTGCGGGCAGATATTCTGCATCATAGGCGTCTGCAACTGCGTCCTTTTCATTGCGGTAGTTCTCTTCAGCCTCAATCTGCTGATAAGCCTGAAGATATCCATTGTTGGTCGCCTCGGGGGGATAAATCATATTGCCCGGGCCTTTCTGCTTTCGCTTTTCCTGCTCGTCTTGATCGTACCCTGGCAGATATGTCTGCCCGATACGGTCGTCGGGGCGATCTACACCGCCGACGAACTGCTCTGTGCGGATCCCGTGCCATGCGATGGCCCGCTTGCCGATTGCCTTTTCTACTTCGGACGCTTCACCGGCCTCTGGGCTGTGGTCACTATTTTGCTCTTAGCCGCCCAGATACGGTCAATGCGCTGGTCAAAGGCCGTTGTTCGGAAGCTGCGGATACTGAAGTAGTATTACACCAATCCGTAAAAAACATTGCGCCTGGATGGTTCAACCCCAGTAGCTGTAGGGTGGGCTCTTAGCCCACCGGCAATCTCTTAGAAAGTCAGGTAGTTTTGTGCCTTGCCCAGGAGCGTACCCACCTTGCCGATATCCCGGATGCGCGTCAGTTTGCCGGTTCTGCGTTTTTTGAGAATCCTGTTTACGGTAACAGGCCCAAGCCCGGGGACGCGGAGGAGTTGGTGCTTGCTCGCACGGTTGACATTAATGGGAAAAGCTTCGGGGTTATTTTTCGCCCACACCTCTTTGGGATCGGTGCTCAGCGACAACCGTCCGTCGCTGCCGAATATGATTTCCGAGTCCTTGAACCCGTACTTTCGCATGAGGAAATCGACCTGATAAAGCCGGTGCTCCCTCGTAAGAACCTCTGACGGATCAGCGTCGATTTGGTTTTCAGCGGGCAGGGACGGATCGCCAAGGCCCTTCTGGTAGGCACTGAAATATATCCGCTGCATGCGCAACCGGTCGTACAGGCCGCCCATGTAGCGAACGATCTCGGCGTCGGATTCTTCGGCGGCGCCGACAATAAACTGCGTCGTCTGCTTGACACGTGAGTGCTTCATCCCCTTACCGGTCAGCCGACTGATCAGCTTGATGGGCTCGATAATATCGCGGATATAGTCCTTGCGGTTGGAGAGTTTCTGCAGATTCTTTTCGCCCGGCGTTTCAATATTGAGCGATACCGCGCTTGCAAGGCTCACCGCGTCCGCAATCGCCGCATCGCTCGCCCCCGGGATCACTTTCAAATGAATATATCCCCTGAACCCGTATCTTCTCCGCAATACCTTAGCGACGCCGTTAGCTGCTCCATCGTCGCGTCGGCACAGCCGCACATCCCCGAACTAAGGAACAGCCCGAACACCTCGGTGCGGCGGTAATAATCGAGAAACACCCGCGCCGTCTCATCCACCCCCAGGCTGCACCGCCGCACATCCCTGTCCTCGCGCAGCGGGCAATACTTGCAGTCGTTATTACAGACATTGGACATAAGCGTCTTGAAAATAACACTCTTACCCCCGTTAGGCAGGGTGATGGGGTAAATCCACTTACCATCCGCCCCCCGATGCCGATGCTCGTCAGGATCCTTGCGACTGCAAGCACACGCCAGGTCATACTGAGCATCCGTGCTCAATATATCCAGCTTCTCCTCCGTATTCGGCCTGGTTATTACCGCTGTCATAAAACTTCAAATCCCTTTGAAAGCTTTGGTCTCATAGGGTAGGGCTTGCCCACCGTTCTACTCCAGTTTCAAGTAGTCGATTGCGAACATGTAAGATTTTTTGGCTTTTTCGTTGGTGCCTTTGACTTTGAAAATCTTCGGTTTCACGTAATAATCCGTCCTGTCCTTGACGGGCGCCTCGCCGTAGGGGTCGCTTTGGCCCGCTGCCTGGTACCAGTAAACTATGGCTGCGTACAGCGTCGGCCAGTCGTTGGGGAAGTATTTTTCGATGGCGCCCTCGAACGACGTCTGAAACGGGACATTGTCGGCGATCTGGAAGCGGTTGACGGAGATATGCCCCTTGTTGCCCATGCTGATCGTCTGGTTGTGGTAGCAGTTGGCAAACAGATCGCCGCTGCCCCATGCATAGCCGAAATAGTCCTCCGTTCCCGTGCCGAAGGTGGAGGGGAATTTCTCGCCGTCGACGAAGAATTTCTCATCGCCCTCACCCCACCAGTAATGACCGAAACACCATTTAACCAGCGGGCACTGCCCGCCCTTGGGGTTCCAGATATGCAGCATCACCCCGCAAAACCGCCCGCGACCCTTCGTCGTCAATATAGTCCAGTCCGGCCAGCGTTTCTTGTCGGCTGGAATGAACGCATCCCGATGCCACTTGGCATGAAAACGACCCAATTGCTCGATTGGTTTGTCTGTCGGCGAATGAGTGAGTTCGAGTTCGACAGTACGTGTCTTTTCACCCTCATTGACTATCTCGATTTTTGCATTTTTTGCAAACGGCATATACCAGTTGCTGTAATACCCGTCCTCCGTCATCCCAAGAGGAAATGACTCGTACAGATTCTCCCCCGGTGCAGTGCCGAAGAAGTCGCCTAATGGCGTCCAGACGGCCGCAGACTTCTCATCATCCCACGTGATCCGAATAGCCAACTCGCGCAAGCCGTCAATCTCATCATCCTTGTCCTCAAAATCCGTCTTGACCTTCAGGCCTGTTATCGCAGCAGGGCCGATCTTGCTGTCGATCTTCATCCGGAGGCTTTTGCCGGGGGCGATAGTTGACTTGTGGACGTCGACATTGACGGTAGATCGCTTTTTGCCGGAGGGATTCAGGCCGCCTTTGCTCAGGATTGCGTCGGCTTTGTCCAGGGCCTTTGATTCGGCGCTGCTTAGCTCCATCTTGAACGTGGGCACAACTGTGCTTTTCGGAAATGTCGTATAGGTGAACTGGTAGTACCTGCCCCAGCCCTTCTCGACGATGATCTTGCAGGATTTCTGATAGGGGATCGGTACGTAGCAGTTTTGGCCTCGTGCGGCCATGTGAACGAGAGCAGGGCGGTTGAAGGGGGGATGCTTGTGATCGAACAGGCCGATAAAGGGCAGATCGATAGCGGGCAATTCTGCGCCGTCAAGGTAGAACTTGATGTGCCCGGCCTTCGGCATAGCGGACCATATCCGCGATATCACGCCCGGCCCTTCCATCTCCGCCAATACGAGATTTTCGCCCTCTTTGCGAATCAGCCCGTCGCCGTCGCCGTTGGCCTCCCAGCGCACATACTCGCCCGTGGCGGCATCATACCTGCTCGCCCGATCGTAGCTTGACCACTGTGCACACGTCTCGCCCGACTGGGGCAAAACCGCCAACCCCTCCAGGTCGGTAAGCCGCCCGATCAGATCGACATAAGTCAACTCCTCCGCACCAGCCAAACCGCAAAAACAAACAGCAACTACCGCCAGCACAACATACCATCTTGTCATAACTATCTCCTTCCGAATAAAAACCGAATCAGCCAACAGTTCCGGCTCATCTTTCGTCAGGCTGCTATTATAAGGGTTTTGCCAAATGTTGGCAAATGTGATAAAATCGTTTTTTTGAGTGACGGTATTTGATTCTATTTGGAGGCTTGATTTATGAAGCTGACTTGTCTGGTCCTTATCGCAATCGTTGGCGTGTTTTTGACGTCTGATGCTTGTGCTCAGGTGGTATTAAAGGGCAGGCTGTATTCACCGCAACATTTCGGCAGCGGCGATATGGTTGCTGTGACGGCGGTGCATTGCTTTGCCAATGCCGCCGGGCCGAACGCCCAGGCGGTCGGATTCCGCACGTGGGAAACATACCCGGCGGGCTGGTACTTTCTGAGCGGCTCTGCGGGCAGCTACACTACCGTTTTTGCCGACCCGGCCGGCTTTGTGCGGCCGCTGGTTCTGACGAATCAGTTTGTCGAAAATGGCGATGTCGTTGACCGGATCGTCTCGCCGGTGTTCGACTATGCCGACTTCGTCCAGACATCATGGGATGAAAAACCCGCAACCGATTACTACCAGACTTTCACTGCAAAAGGGACGAGCATAACGCAGGTTGGCTTCAAACTCGCCACCGACGGCGTTGACGGTCCGGGACCGGAGGGGCAGAACATTCTTATTTCAATACATAAAAAGAACGACGACACACCCGACAAGTGGCCGCAGGTCGGACCGGCAGCGGTTGTGTTGAATGTCGATTGCGGCGGCGCCAAGAATTACTGGTGGTCCGCCGGCTGGGATTCCGGACAGGTCCCGACAGAGCCGCGGGCTACCTACGCGGTCCGCCTCTGCAGTGAATCCGACGGCGGCAGTTTCCAGGCCTTCTGGAGGCGCACAGGGGGCTTGTGGGACGATTGCTATCGCCTCGGCGCAGACGGCGACAAAGGCTGGCAGGGGGCCAACCTCTGCATGACCGTCGCGTCCGATTCCGACGGACTTGTGATACCCTACAACAAACGTGTCCATAAGAAATACGGTGAGTTCGCCGGTTTCGACAGGTCGTGGTCGCAGACGTACATTGCCAGGGGCAGGAGTCTGACGTCGGTCATTCTCTACGCGGCGACTTCGGGCTCGCAGCCTTCGATGAATCGTCAGCGTTTGAAGGTTCGTGTGCGAAAGGGCGGTCCCGGCGGCGCCGTTGTGGGAATCGAAAAAATCGCCATCGGCAACGGC
>JAGHBX010000588.1 GCA_021160785.1 Planctomycetota bacterium
CTATAAAACGCCTCCGCCGCCGACATCTCGACGATGTGAGCACGCGACGCCCCCCCCGGAATAACTTAAGGTGTCTGACCCCAATGGCACTGTCATGCGTTTTTCGCAGTTTGCGCACAATACAACTAACCGCACGACTATTTTTTCGTGTATAATCGAACGTTAATATTTTTGGTCCTCTCTGGCCGATATTTTATGTAACCTCTCTGGCTGGGCGATAACGATTATATAGACACCTGGCATCGCCCTCAAAGAGCCAAATGGATGAGTCAGGAACTTTACGATTCAATTCCTGAACAAATGGAAATACGTGTCGTTACATTTGATGCAAAGACAGAAAATCAGACTGAGCCGCTCAATGTAGTTACAACGCTCCTGGATCATCTGCGATGCAAATCGCCGGATATGGTTCGCCGTGAATTTTGGACGATATTGCTGGCTTATAACATGGTGAGGTTGGTATGTGCTCAGGCAGCCTTTGTTCATAATAAGCTTCCCCGCCGGATGAGTTTTACGATTGCGTGCAATACGCTTCTGTCGCAATGGCTGATGCCGCCGGATGAATCGATCCGGCAAACACTTGGCAAGCACAACCTTTTTCAAATTGCCTGCAACGAAGTCGCTGCGTACCTTTGCCGCTCAGATGGAAGCCTTGAAGAAATACCGAACCGGCGGTCAGCAGAAAATGGTTGTTGAGCACGTCCATGTAAATGAAGGCGGGCAGGCGATTGTGGGAACGGTTAATCAGGGGGGTGGGGGAAAAAATAAAAACCATGAATGAACCCCGTGCAAACAGAGAAAAAAACTTATTTTGCTGAAAAATGGCAATCGGCAGGGCAATCCTATGAACGCCCCACGATGCGGAGCTAAGACCAGAAGCGGAACGCCATGCAAGGCCCCGGCTATGACAAACGGCAGGTGCAGGATGCACGGGGGAAAGAGTACAGGCCCACAAACGCCTGAAGGTCTGGAGCGGTCAAGAAACGCAAATTTCAAACATGGACAGTATTCGGCTGAATCAATAGCCCAACGCCGATACATGAGCCAACTACTGCGCAACAGCCGAGAAATACTGGGGCAAGTTGAAGAGAAATTGTAAGCGGATTATAAGGCTGATATTGAAAATATGATTTTTGAAAGGTTTTTATGATGGAAACAAGTACAGAAGAAAAAAATATGGATTTTATGAAAATGAATAAAGATGAGTTGGTTGACTTGGTGATGGAAAGGCTCGCGAAGCAATGGCATCCTTTCATTCTCAAGGGTGTGATAGACTGTCTTACGAGCTGTCTTGAGCTGCCTTGCCACAGACAATTACGGCTGGATGTAGCTAAACTTATTTTAACTTCGCGTGTTTCGCGCGATATGGTAGCCATACAGATCATAAATTCTCTGCCCAACTCCCTTGAGGTCGAAGATGGCGGCTGTGACCCTTCGGCCTTTTGGCAAATGTTAAATGGCGAAATGGTAAAAACACCAGTGGATGAGTTTCTCAGTCGGTGACGGGAGGCTTCGCCTCGACTTTCTTAATATGTGGTTCTGCCAATATGCTCCCTTCTATTTTGCTACATATATCAGCGAAACGGGTAATAAAACCGGTATCGGATTTTATCAGCTTGCAGATTTTCTGCGAGCACCATTTGATTTCAGATAGTCTTTTTTCGTATTCAGATTGATTTTCCATTTTTTGCCCTTAAAAAGGTTTTAGCGGTTTTTTCTCAACATCACCGCACCGAGGCCGAGCAGTAAAAGCGTAGCCGGTTCGGGAACCGAGGCAACACGGAAGCCTTCATCCATCTGTTCTATATGAGGCGAGGCGGTGCTCCCACCTAAGGCTGAAAGAGCCACTTCAAGATCATAAGAATTGTAACCACCACCGCGACGGCCAGGTTGGGCTCCAGGTATACTTGTCTCATTTCGTTCCCAGACATTGCCCATCATATCGAAAGTGCTGTTCTGCTCCATTGTTCCAGTACCAACATCCCAAGGTATGCTGTATGAGCCGCCGTAGTAATTCCAACCGTTGTCAGCATTGGGTACAGTATCCGTTCCATTGGCAAACATTGAATACCCGCTACCGGTGTAATAAGCTGCCTTATACCATTCATCTTCTGTGGGAATGACATAAATCGTTCCATAGACCATCTCTGCGGTGCTACGGTCAATAGCAATGCTTCCGTCTGCGCCAAGTTGATAAGCTCCCTGACTCTTGTCGCCGCTGGTCAGATAGTTACAGAACTGCGCCGCCTCATACCAGCTTACCCCTGTGGTCGGTTGCTGGCTACCAGTGAAAAACGCACTTTGGTCATAGGCAGTGCTTGGATAGCCGGTTGGTGCACCAGCCGCTGAAACAAACGCATCCCACTGGCCATTGGTAATCTCATACTTGCCAATACGGTATTCATAGCCGACCGCACCATGACCGGTAATGTCTGCCGCATTGCCTGCATTGCCGATAGTTACAAAGTCCATGTCAATACCACGTACTGTGGTAGCTGAAGCAACATTTGCCAATACCATCACACACACAACCATCACTACCACAAGAATTGCTTTACTTCTCATAACTCTACTCCTTTAAAAAATATTGTTATTTTCCGCCCATAAAAAAGGGCACCGCTACATCGTGCCCTATCGAGGTTCGCTAAAACCCGTCCGAAACACGCAAGCGATGCCCGTTTTGCCAATTAGGCAAACGAGCACCAACTTTCACGCGTCCTCGGACTACAAACTTAGCGATTTCGATAGGAACGCCTAAAGTTCAGTGAACTTCAATATTCAATTGTCGATGATAATTGAAACATACCCTGTCGGATAATCAAGAGAAAAAGCAAGCCAGAAGGTTAATATCTTTGCTAATCAGGGACAAATATCTAGTATCGTCCCAAAGTTAGGGGATAGATTGAAAAAGGCTTGAGTTGTGATATCATATTGTTGACAAGACGATACTTTTATCACAGGAGACTCAAGCCATGCAGGATATTATAACATTGGAAGTTTTAAGTGCTACATCAGAAAAAAGGTTTTCTCTGGATGAGTTGGTTTTTCGGACAAAAGAGTTGTTCGAAACCGAAGGTTTGGCTGGCTTTGTCGGCCTGATTCTTCGCTTGGCTGACGAGAGGATATGTATGAACATGGTTCAAGGCAAAATAAAACATGATCGGCAATCGTGCTGTTCTAATCCGCA
>JAGHBX010000592.1 GCA_021160785.1 Planctomycetota bacterium
GCTTTCAACTCCGCGATGTCGCAGGTTATCTCGACGGATATATCGGCATTGTCATCAGGCATCTTTATTCGACTTCCTGACCGCCGGCTGAGGATGCCTGCTGTCTGTCTCAACCGGCTCGTCGGGTGATTTCGGATATGCGATTCGTCCGTGATGATGAGCGCTGAGTGATTTGGAAATACTGGCTTCGATCCTGCTCAACTCTCGCAGGGTAAGATCGCACTCGTCAAACTGTCCGTCCTGCAGCCGCTTCATTGCCATGTTGTGTACGATTACTTCGATTCGCGTTGGCGTCAGTTCGGTCATTGAGCGGACGGCGCTTTCGACGGTATCGGCGAGCATGACGATTGCGGCCTCTTTGGATTTTGGTTTGGGACCGGGATACCGGAACTCATTTTCGGAGACAGGCGCTTCTTTGCCGCCCTGTTTTTTCTTGGCTTCGTGGTAGAAGTACTCTATTAATGTCGTGCCGTGATGTGTCTCGATGAACTGTCTCAGCACCGACGGCAAACCGAATTCCTTGGCGATTTCAATACCGTCTTTTACGTGTCCCACGATGACCAGTTGACTCATAGCCGGAGAGAGTTGTTCGTGTCGGCTGGCCGAACCCATCTGGTTTTCAATGAAGTAGGGCGGCTTGTTTATCTTTCCGATGTCGTGATAGTAGGCGCCGACGCGGCAAAGCAGTCCGTTGGCGTTGATGGCTTCGGCGGCGGCTTCTGAAATGGAGCCGATCAGCAGGCTGTGGCTGAATGTTCCCGGGGCGTCCATGGCGAGTTTCCTGAGCAGCGGCTGGTTGGCGTCGCTGTAGTCCAGCAGAGTCATGCTCGTAGCTATACCGAATACCTTCTCGATCACCGGCAGGAAGCCCTGAATGACGACGCCGACGGCGATGGTGATAGCGGCAGCGGCGCCCGAAGTGAAGAAGATGACGCCATTGGGTAGTTTGTGAATCACGCCTAATGCAACAGAGGTTACAAAGACCACGGTGGCGGCCAGCGCTGTTACCTCAATGAGTTTCATCCTGGTGCGAATTTCCTTGAGGAAGAAACAGCATGTCATAAACCCGGCCGTCATCATGAGGAATAGTTCGATGATGCCGACCTTGTCATTTGCGAAGAAAACGAAACAGGCAAGTATGCAGTAGAACAGCGTCATTCCGATGGCGAATCGCTGACTGTAGGCGATCGTGAGAATAATCCCGCAGGTGACCGCCGAACCGGTCGCCAGATATGTCCAGTCCTCGTCGAATGAGCCGACCTTTGTGATAAACAGGAGAATCAGAAACAACCCCCCCAAGGCAATGATCCGGGTGGGTCGACGGAGTATTCTCGGCTCGTAATGTTTGATGTAGAGAGACATGCCCACGCAGACGAGAGCGACCAGCGTGGCGATGGCGGCGATCTGAGGCCATGGTTTGAAGGCGGGGTTTTCGGGGTCAAACAGTCTTTTCGGCGCCATTTCCGTGCCCAACAGAGTCGTTGCCGCGGCAATGAAAAGCACCATCACACCGATTGCTATGGGCATGGTGCTGTTGGCAAAAGCCGCCAGCCGCGCAAACCGCTCCGGCGACATCGTCTTGCGGACGTGTTGGCGGCGTGCGCTGACTTTTTTCTTCTTTAGCGCCACTTATGCGTTATCCTGCTTGCGTTTTTCGTAAGCGTTAACGATATTTTGAAGGAGCTTGTGTCGTATGATATCGGCGTCGTCAAGTTCGACAAATCCGATTCCCCGGACGCCCTTTAGCGTGCGTATGGCGTCGATCATACCACTGATGCGCCCTCTTTCAAGGTCGACCTGTGTGATATCGCCGGTGATAATCATTTTTGATCCTCGTCCCATTCTGGTCAGGAACATGAGCATCTGTGTCGCCGAGGTGTTCTGCGCCTCGTCGCAGATGATTGCCGCTTCGTTGAGGGTTCTTCCTCGCATAAATGCAAGTGGGACTACCTCGATAACGTCCATCTCCATGAATTTTTGCATCTGTGTAAATTCCATCATGTCCTCGAGGCTGTCAAAGAGGGGCCTGAGGTATGGGTTGACCTTCGCCTGCATATCGCCCGGCAGAAATCCTAATCGTTCACCGGCCTCTACGGCGGGTCTTGCCAGTACGATCTTTCGGATTTGCCTTTTCTTGAGCATGGAGACAGCCATGGCGACGGCAACGTATGTCTTGCCTGTTCCGGCGGGTCCGATACAGAAAGTAAGGTCGTTTGCGAGCATTGTTTCTATGTATCTGGATTGGCCTTTGGTGAAAGGTTCGACAACGCCTTTATGCGAGTAGACCACAAGCGCCTTGCCCTGGGCGGGTTCGATATCGTTGCGCGTCTGCTCGACAATATCGCCGACATCGCTCTCATCGAGTCGCCCGCGCTGAATGAGCCTCTTCTGCATACGATCTATGACCTCAGCGGTGATCTTTACATCCTGCGGGCGGCCGCTGACAGTGATGGTTTCCTTGCGGGCGGTGATCGTTACCCCCATCGTCTGGCGCAACAGACGCAGATGCCTGTCGGCAGGTCCAAACAACTCAAGTCCCTGTGCCTGCGACTCTAATTCGATTTGCATTTCCAAATCGCGGTCCTGTCAGCAGTTAATCAACATAAAAAACGCATACGCCACCGGCACCGTGCCAAGCGGCGAATCAATAACATCTAATACACCCCCGAAACCGGGGATGTTGGCCGAGGAGTCTTTTTCTTCGGCATCGCGCTTTATCATTGATTCGGCTAAATCGCCTAATTGTCCCAGAAACGCAAATATGCCGCCGAAGAGCATCCCATAATACCAAGGCATTATACCACAGGAAACCGAAAAACCGACAGCGGTAATTATGCCAAACAGCACCGCTCCGCCCATCCCCTCCCAGGTCTTTCCCGGGCTGATCCGGGGGGCGAACTTGTGCTTTCCAAAGAGCCTTCCGATGGTGTAAGCCCCTGTGTCTGCGAACTTTACGGTAAAAATGAACATCAGAAGAGCCCACGGTCCAAAGTCAATCCTCAGACCCAGGATAAAGCTGCTCAGGAACCCGAGGTAGAACACTGTGAAAAAATTGACGGCACAATTGACAATTACGCCGCTGGTTCCGAATAAAACGGCCTGATAGAGGA
>JAGHBX010000061.1 GCA_021160785.1 Planctomycetota bacterium
CAAACAGGGTTGGCGATAAGTTTGTCGCGAATGCTATCAACGGACATCTCAAAATCGGCGCCAACCTTATCCATCTTGTTGATAAAAAACATGCACGGCAGCCCATACTTGTGCCCCTGCCGCCAGACGGTTTCGCTTTGGGCCTGGACACCTTCACTCGCATCGAAAACCGCTATAGCGCCATCGAGAACGCGAAGCGACCGTTCCACTTCCGCCGTGAAATCAACGTGCCCAGGCGTATCGATCAGATTAATCTCATAACCGTTCCACGGGCACCTGGTCGCCGCCGATGTAATCGTGATGCCACGCTGCTGCTCCTCCTCCATAAAATCCATGACCGCAGTACCGTCATGCACTTCGCCCATCTTGTACGTCTTGCCGGAATAATACAGAATACGCTCCGAGACCGTCGTCTTGCCGGCGTCGATATGAGCCATAATTCCGATATTGCGAAGTTTTTTCAGATCACCTGCCATGCGTCTCTTATACCAATCCCACAAAAAAATATGCGTTGATGCGTGGGTAAGCACTTTCCCAATAACACATTATGATTTTCAACGCGGAAATTTATTACCCTAAAGGGTATTTCTCGGCTAAACCGCCGAGCCATCTTAATAGACAAATACTATCCTTTGACCGCAAGCCTGCGCCATGAATAAAAAAACTGCCACGGTCGTTTACATCGACAACCGTGGCAGATAACAACGGAAAATTACCATGCAAAATGAGCGAATGCCTTGTTGGCTTCGGCCATTCTGTGTACGTTTTCGCGAGTCGTCATCGCCGCGCCTTCCTTCCGATAAGCATCCATAAACTCGGATGCCAGCCGAACGCTCATCGGTTTTCCCTTCTTACCCCGGGCAGCAGCCAGAATCCAGCGAAAGCCAAGAGACTGCTGGCGCTTCGGTCTGACCTGCATCGGAACCTGATAACTGGCGCCGCCGACACGCTTGCTGCGAACTTCAAGCATGGGCTTGACGTTGGCTATAGCCTGCTCGAAGACTTCCAGTGGCGGCGTATCTTTGATCTTCCCCGCGATAATGTCCATCGCATCGTAGAAAACCTTAAAGGCAATGCTCTTCTTGCCGTCCAACATCAGGCAATTGACAAATTTAGCCACCAGCTTGCTGTTGTATTTCGCATCGGGCTTCAACTGCCAACTCGATGCCGTAAACTTCTTCGCCATTCGTACACCTATTTACCTTATTACTTCCTCACAGTTCAAAAACACAAACACCCGACATGGGCCGACTCTAAGACTTTTTGGCGCCGTACTTGCTTCGGCCCTGTCTGCGACCGCTGACACCGGCTGTATCGAGAACACCGCGAACGATGTGATACCGCACGCCCGGCAGGTCCCTGACCCTGCCGCCACGGATCAATACCGTGCTGTGCTCCTGCAGATTATGATCGATACCGGGTATGTACGCAGTCACTTCCTTGCCGTTGGTAAGCCGTACACGAGCGATCTTCCGCAAAGCGGAATTCGGCTTCTTGGGCGTCTGCGTTCTAACAATCAGGCAGACACCTCTTTTCTGCGGGCATCCGGTAATATCAGATACACGCTTTTTACCTTTCTTTTTTCTGCCCTTCCGCACCAATTGGTTGATAGTCGGCATAATTTCTCCAAATGAGCAATCTCAATTATCTCTTTGTCTGACAAATACCTTCTGTCTGATCGTTTCTCTATCCTTACATCCGCATTACAGACCCAGCGCGGCCCTGATAGCCTGCTCTGCCGCCGCTTCGGCCTCTTTGACCTCTCGGAGTTCTTCAAGCTGCTTGGGCACCGGCGGCTCGACCAGGTGCTTCACTCGCAATTCCAGATGGGGCTTAAATGCCGTTCCCGCGGGAATCAGATGCCCGAGGATTACATTTTCTTTCAAGCCCCGCAATTTATCCACTTTACCCGACAAGGACGCCTCTGTCAATACCTTCGTGGTTTCCTGGAAACTCGCCGCGGAAATGAAACTCTCCGACTGCAGCGAGGCCTTGGTGATCCCCAATAGCAATGTGTTCGCCGAAGCTGGACGCGGCTTTTTGCCCTTGGCGGGCGTTCCTGCCAGCACCTCGACCTTTTCGTTGACCGCTTCCAGTTCCTTCTTCGTCACAACCTTATCTATCGCAAGGTCGGTATCGCCCGTATCCGTTATCCGAACACTCCTGCTGAGTTCCTCATTGGCACTGCGGAAGACCAGTTTGTCGATGACTTCGCCGGGCAGGAACTCGCTGTCGCCGACCGACTCGATTTCGACCTTGTGCATCATCTGGGCAACAATGATTTCAATGTGCTTGTCGCTGATATTCACACTTTGGGCTCGATACACGTTCTGAATCTCCCGCAGCAGATACCGCTGCAGAGCCTCTTCACCCTTGATTCGCAGGATATCATGCGGAACAAGCGGGCCGTCGGTCAGCGCTTCACCGGCTTCAGCCCTGTCCCCGGTGTGGAAGTTCAGATGCCGGTCACGCGGCACGTGGTGTTCTTTTTCCATCCCGCTTTCACTGCGAATCGTAATGGTCATCTTGCCGCGACGCTTATCACTCTTCAGTTCCACGATGCCGCTGATCTCCGCCATCGCGGCAGGCTCCTTTGGCTTGCGTGCTTCAAAAATCTCCGTAACACGCGGCAGACCGCCGGTAATATCC
>JAGHBX010000217.1 GCA_021160785.1 Planctomycetota bacterium
ACGCTCCGATGGGGACATGGGTGCACTGGGTGCTGTACAATCTGCCGGGCGATGCAACATCGCTGCCGGAGAACATCCCGCCCAGAGAGACGTTAGGCAACGGCGGAGTGCACGGCACGACCGACTTCGGCAGGATCGGCTACGGAGGCCCGGCCCCGCCAGGCGGAACGCACCGCTACTACTTCAAGATATACGCCCTCGACTGCATGCTGGACCTGGCGCCGGGAGCAACGAAGGCTGAGGTAGAAGAAGCGATGAAGGGCCACATCCTCGCACAAGGCGAGTTGATGGGTAAATACAAACGCAGGTGACTTTATCTCTACTCAAGGGGATTTTTTTGATTATTTTTCGGATTTGAAGGTGCGCGCGGTGGTCTAATTGCATCTATAATCAATGAGGGCAGTAAGTTAGAGTTTCAGGAGAATCGTTGAAGCGGCGTCAGGACAGGGTACTCGAATTGTTGGACAGACATGGCGGTGGTCTGCACAGGCTGTTAGGCCGGCTGACCCGGTGCGAACACGCCACAAGCGACCTGATGCAGGAATTGTTCATTAAACTGAGCAATTCCAAAGGCACCGATCGGGCCCGAAATCTGTATGCATACGCATGGACGACAGCGACGAACCTGGCGTTTGACTGGCGAAGAAGACAGAAAGTGAAGCTTTACCCGCTCCAGGACGATGACCGTCCCGATGAATCCGGCCCGACTGCCCTTGGGCGGATGATCCGGGATGAGCAACTGGAACTTGTTCTCGATGCGACCTCGAAACTCAACGAACTTGCTCGAAATGTGGTTGTAATGCGTTTTATCGAACAACAATCTTATGATCAGATCGCTCTGCAATTAGGCGAAAATCCGAATTATCTGCGGGCGCTATGCTCGAAATCTCTGGTGCGACTTCGTGAAATTCTCGTTGAATGTGACGATACCTATTCAGACGGGGAAATTAGCTATGGTTGATATGAATGAAAAAGACATAATCGGCGCTTTCCAAAGAATCGCCGAATACAAGCCTGGCGAAGATAGCGTGGGCAGAGACCTGCAGAAAGTTCGTGATATGCTGACAAGTCAGCACGCCCGCATTGCTCCGGAGCGAGAAAGTATCTGGAGAATTATCATGAAAAGTAAATGGACAAAAATGACTTCGGCGGCGGCAGTAATAATTATAGCAATTTCCATGAGTTTCAGTCTTTTCACGGGTCCGGAACTCAAAGCGGCTGAGTTATTGGCTGAAGTTGCCAAAAATATGGAGAAACTTGCATGGGTAAAAACGATTTCAAAAAGTTATGTGCCCGACAAAGAAGAACCCGTCAGTACCGATATTCACTGGACTGACGTACGAAACAAACGCGTGTATGCGATTTACAGCGAAAAGTACATTCATCTGATGGATTACAACCTCCGGGAGTGGAGTGTATATCGTCCCGAGACCAATGATATGGTGGTTAAGCCGCTTTCGAGTGAATGGACCTCGCCTTCCGACAAGATCGAAATGTTTATTAAACAACTCGAGGAAGTGGGAGTTGAGGTCACTCAGTCTGAGGGACAATACAATGGAAAAAAGACGATTGTTATTCAATACGATGAAACGAACAATTATCTTGGCGATAACGGTCCTGCGACAAATATGATGATGGGTGGCAAATACGTTAGAACGATGCGTTTTAAGATTATTATTTACGATAAGGAGCGGCTGATGGGCGCCGGGGAAATCAGTTACCTTGACGACGAAGGCAATGTGATTACAACATCTAAGAGCGAATCGCAGGCTATCGAAACAGGCCCAGGTGACATATACGAACTCGGCGTTCCACGGGATGTTAAGATCATTAACAAGGTGCCGAGTCGAAAGGTCAAGGAAATTCATCAAAAGATCAGTGAACACAAGAGTCGATTTTTAAATGAGTATATCGCGGTAATTACCGAAGCCCGGATTAAAGACGGCAAGGAAAGCATTTCTGAGGGTTTTGTGATCTTTTGTCAGGACAAGAAACTGAGGGTGGATGTGTACAAGCCCCTCTATGGGAATGAGGACAAAGTGACCGGTCTGTATGAAAACCAGTTGGATGCTTCCCTGGGTCAGTTGAAACCATTCTGGCCGGATGAGAAGAAACGTGGTATCCGTTCGGTGCGGCTTTATGATGGTTTGTGGCAGTATATTCTGGAAGTCAAGGATGATAAGCTCACTGCCCGGGAGAAGCAGCGACGGCCCGACGGGGATTCGTATGGTGATGATGACCTGGACGATTTTACCTGGCGAACATTATGGTGGCTAAATGATCCGGAACATATGTACGAAGATGACTATTCACGCCAGAACGGTCTTATTGCCATGGAGTTGACTACTCAGTCGCTGCATGGGCGGCTGCCCAAGCGACAGGTATTGTACGTTGATCCCGAAAAGGATTACGTTTGTCATCGGTATGTGAATGAAAAACTGATTGATGCGCCCTGGCAGGAAGACAAGGGCTGGCTTGATGCGGTTGAAAACAAGGACCGGCTGACCGAAGAAGTCAACTACCGGGAAGTAATAGAGTACGGGCAGACATTGGGTGGTCAATGGTATCCGAAAGTTATCACCGAGAAAGGATACCGCCATGATTACGGAGCTAACAAATATGATGTTAACCGAATCATCCGAATCCACTTGATTAGTGAACATCCGAGTTTTCCGGAAGGCATTTTCGATCCAGGCCGGCTGCCAGAGGTGGGGGAATAATCTGCAAATTCTGTTTGAGGCAATTACTTAAAAATATTCAGCTTGGATGCAGATGTGCGGCATTAATTTGGGGCTGTGGGGTTGAAATTGGTATCTTTGGTTATTTGGAGGGGGGTTTTCACCGATATATTTATAGCTGAGAATATGCCTTCACAGGGTAAGTATTTGGGCTGAAGCGAGGCTGTAAACCATGATTTTTGTGAAAAGGCGAGAAAATGGGGACAAATGAGTTTGTCGAAATGTGCTTAAACGGTGGGTTACCGGACCCTAAAACTATCTCTGTCATCAATTTGACAGAAGATATATGGGAGACTTACCGCGATACTGTCGGTTCATTGTTGGCTGAGCTTGAAGCGGCGGCAATGGCGTTGGAGAGCGGGCAGAATGTCGATGAGCAGGAGGCTCTTATCCGCAGGCTGCTGCATTCGATAAAGGGCGACTCCGGAATGGCCGGGCTTGAGGATGTGCATGACCTTTGCCATGAGGCCGAGTCGGCATTTGAGGAGGTAAGCGATCTCTCCGTTTCCTCGGATATGATATTAAAAATCAAAGACTGGATCGATGCTGTTATCGATTGCATTGCAAACGGCGACCTTGCCGCAGAGAAGCTACAGCAGCTTGAGGGGATAAAAGAAAAGGATAAACTCAAGGCGCTCATTATTGACGATGACCGTGTGTGCAGGGAGATGTTGCAGAGCATTTTGCAGGACTTCTTTGACTGTACCTTTGCCGTCAACGGCCGTGAAGGCCTGGAAGCATATATCGAGTCAAGACAGCAAAACGATCCCTACAAATTTATCACTCTCGATATCAACATGCCGGAGATGAACGGGCATGAGACGCTCGAAGCTATTCGCAAGTGGGAAGATGCCAACGGTATCGAAGGTCTTGACGGGGTGAAAATTATTATGACTACTTCGGAAGGATCTTCAGAGCATATTATGTCCTCTTTCAGGCAGGGATGCGAGGCTTATGTTACAAAAAGCAATATGGGCGAAAAGCTGCTTGACGAGATCGCAAAACTGGGGCTTTTGAAAGTCGTTAAAGTGCAGAAAGATTACGAGGTATACTAAATCTCTATCTCTGCCAATATCTGTCTAATACAATCCTCGAGCTTAGTGTTTTCCGTGTCGACAACAATGCAATCATTGGCTGGTTCCTCAAAAGGCGCCGTGACACCGGTAAATTCCTGTATTTCGCCTGAACGAGCCTTCTTGTACATACCTTTGACATCTCTTCTTTCACAGGTCTCCAGGCTGCACTTGGCATACACAAGTCTGAAATTACCTATAATGCCTGCAACCATCTGCCGGAGATGGTTTGAAGGAGAAACGAAACTTGCTATAACAAAATTGCCGTTTTCGTTAAAAAGTTTTGCGATGTGGGCTACCCGTCGAAGGTTTTCTTTTCTGTCTTCTGCGCTAAAACCAAGATCAGCATTCAGTTTACCTCTTACATCATCACCATCAAGGTGAGCAGTTCTGTAGCCGCGATTGTCCAACTCTTCTTTTATTCTCTTTGCCAAGGTAGTTTTGCCGGCACAAGGTAAGCCGGTAATCCACAGGGTCATCCGCATAGTTCTTATATACTCCTATGTTAAGCTATGCCGAAACAATTGAACTTTCCAAACAACTCCGTCTTTTCTTCGAGAAGTATTGTTTCTCGCAGTTGTTTGACAGCAGTGTTTTCTTCTTGCACGCACCATTTTTAACATGGCGCAGACAAAATCGCAATTTGCCCGTTTTGACATTTCAGGTTTTATGAAAAATTTCTGTGATTAGCAACAAAAAAGTAGACTTTTTGCAACCTTGGGTTTATAATCGCTGAACAACCTGTGAATTCCAATTCCAGTCATGTTTTTGAATTGAAATCAGGTTTCTTTGTTCCCTGTGGCAGTTATCCAGAAGCCTCTATACTTATTTCCTGACACAGAAACACAAGTTGCAAGATAGGGAAGGAGTGTTTTATGAAAGTAATATGGCTCGCCGCCTATCCCAAATCAGGAGTGACTTGGCTCCAGTTTCTACTGGCCAATTACATCTGCGATAACATCCAGGACAGCATGTCCGTACTTAATCGCATTCCTGACATCCACAGGCAGCAGCTAAATGTAGACGATCCCACTTTAACAGGAAACGTACTCTGCAAAACCCATTTTCTCTTCGATGACCGTCACCCCCACCATGAACACACCGCCGGTTTCATCTATCTCCTGCGACATCCTAAAGATATACTACTGAGCAATCTCAATTATTTCAAGCTACTCAGCCCCGATGGTTTTGACAAGAGGCACTTTGTCATCGATTTCATCAACAAGATGGGCTTTTCTGAATGGCTTCAAAAAAATTTTGGTTCCTGGAATGAACATATATCAACATGGATGGCGCTGGCAAACAAAAAACCGCATTTCTATCTGCGATATGAACAACTCCACACCGACCCTTACGGCTGCATGGAAAGAATAATTGACTTCTTACGCATGGAAAAGGACCAGGACAGAATCTATCGTTCCATAGAAGCTTCGTCGTTTGATTCTATGAAACAAATAGAACGCAGAGAAAAGGAAAAAGGCTGTGAAACGCTCTTTCCAGGCAAGAAAAAAGACATGGATGCCGGAACAATGTTTGTGAACAAGGGAAAAACCGGACAGTCTTTGGATTCCATAGGCCCGGACTTAGACCAACTCTTTGACGAGAGATTCGAACATGTTCTGGATATGCTAAATTACAATGTGTAAAAAGTTCTTTCTTGGCCTTTAGAACCTGTCGCCAAATACGAAGCACTAAATTCGGTAGTGTCAAGAATCTTCCGCATCATTCGCCGTCGCACTTTATGAAAGTTTTTCCATTATTGCGGCGGTGTGGAGTGCGATTAGCAGGAGGTAGTCGAGGTCGGACATGGTGTAGTGCTCGTGGTCTCGTGAATTGGCCGCATAGAGTGCCCCGTAACAGTCCTTGTCCCGGATGATCGGCGTGATGATCGCCGAACGAATCAAGCCTTGTGAAATTTCTCTGGGGATCTGTGGCACGAGAACGCATTTATGCTTTTCTATCGCCTCTGCGATATTGGGCTGCATGATCAGGTCCGAACGTTTAATGATCTCGCGAGTTATCCTGCGCCCGCCCTGGCAGTCCATGGGGCCGGCGGCTGTTTTCCGCAGGGCCGCCCACCCATCTCTGGCTGCGAACTGGCCGTGCAGGACGCCCAGCAGTTCGGTATGCAGTTGATTAAGGCTTGCGGCACGACAAAGCCGGCGCGTCGCCTTTGAAAAATCCCGGATGCGTTTTGCGGGCAGGTCGATATGCGGACCCTCTTTTGCCGTACAGTGCCGGACAATGGTGGGCAACTCATGCCGAACGGTTACCTGGGTAT